>CAJWMT010000004.1:0-60335 GCA_913044275.1 uncultured Cellvibrionales bacterium | reverse complement strand
TTCCTGCGGCCATGGGGGTGCAGTTGGCCTTTCCGGACTCCATGGTCGCTTGCGTGACGGGAGAGGGAAGCGTGCAAATGTGTATTCAGGAGCTGTCTACTTGCGCGCAACATCAGCTACCTATCAAAATAATAAACCTTAATAACGCTGCTCTAGGCATGGTTCGTCAGTGGCAAGATATGCAATATAGTGGCCGCTACGCGCAGAGCTTATATGAAAATTCGTTACCCGATTTTGTTGCTTTAACCGAGTCATATGGGCATGTCGGTATTCGGGTAGAGCATATAGATCAATTGGAAGAAAAGATGCGCGAATGCTTTTCTCTCAAGGATAGAGTTGTCTTCTTGGATATCCGGGTGGACCCTGAGGAGCACGTATATCCGATGCAAATTGCTGGCGGTTCGATTCGTGATCTTTGGTTGAGCAAAACGGAGAGAAGCTGATGAAGCGCATTGTATCTGTTCTGATGGAGAATGAGGCAGGTTCGCTATCTCGAGTGGTGGGTTTGTTTTCTCAACGTGGCTATAACATTGACTCATTGACGGTTGCACCAACAGAGGATGAAACTCTGTCTCGATTAACGCTAACCACTGATAGTGACGACAAAAAGATTGAACAAATCATAAAACAGCTCCATAAATTGATCGATACTATCAAGGTGGTTGATTTGACTGGTGGGTCCCATATCGAAAGGGAACTCATGTTGGTCAAGATTAAGGCTGTAGATAATGAGGTTCGCGCCGAGTTGCAGCGAAGAGCGGAAATTTTTCGAGGTAATATCATTGATGTGACCCCAACAAGTTTTGTCATGGAAATGGTTGGCAATAGTGATAAGCTTGATGCTTTCTTGGAGATCGTAGCCGATATTGAGAATATTGAAGTAGTTAGAAGTGGAGTGTTGGGAATTTCACGTGGGGAAAAGTTTTTGAAACCTTAAATTCGTGGTTAGGGGATTATATGAAAATTTATTATGATAAGCATTGCGATTTATCCATCATTAAGAATATGAGAGTGGCAATCATTGGCTATGGTTCGCAAGGAAATGCCCATGCTAACAATCTGAGAGATTCTGGCGTAGATGTCATGGTCGGTTTGCGGATGGACTCGAATTCTGTCGCCAAAGCTGAGTCAATGGGGCTGAAAGTGCTTAACGTGGCTGATAGTGTTTCACAAGCTGATTTAGTCATGGTTTTAACGCCCGATGAATTTCAATCATCCCTCTACCGTGAGGAGATCGAACCTAACTTGAGAACGGGGGCTACACTCGCTTTCGCTCACGGATTTGCCATCCATTACAACCAGGTTGTCCCCCGTGCTGATCTTGATGTGATTATGATTGCACCTAAGGCCCCAGGTCATACAGTAAGAAATGAATTTTTAAATGGTGGTGGCGTGCCAGATCTCATTGCTGTGCATCAGGATGCTTCAGGGAATGCGAGCGATGTTGCCCTCTCTTATGCCTCAGGGATTGGAGGCGGGAGGACTGGGATCATCGAAACTACCTTCAAAGACGAGACTGAAACCGATTTATTTGGAGAGCAGGCTGTGCTTTGTGGTGGTGCTGTTGAACTAGTAAAGGCAGGCTTTGATACGTTAACAGAGGCCGGTTATGCACCCGAGATGGCGTATTTTGAGTGTTTGCATGAACTAAAACTCATAGTTGATCTGATGTATGAAGGAGGCATCGAAAACATGAACTACTCCATCTCGAATAATGCGGAGTATGGAGAATATGTGACGGGTCCAGAAATTATTAATGAGCAGTCTCGATCGGCTATGCGTCAGGCGCTGAAGCGCATCCAGAATGGAGAGTATGCAAAAATGTTCATTAGCGAAGGCTCAGCTAATTATCCTTCAATGACAGCATATAGGCGAAATAATGCATCACATCCCATAGAGAAGGTTGGAGCGGAACTTAGAGCTATGATGCCTTGGATCACTTCTAATGCTTTAGTTGATAAGGATAAGAACTAGGAAATTGTGCCTCACAGGCTAAGCGTTTTAGTTCATTGTTTACCATTAGTACTTCTTGCATGTTTTGAGAGATAGATTGTCCAGAATTAATCAAAGAGCCCCAGACTTGCATGGTGGCATTAACTTTCGCGATATCGGGGGATATGCAAGCCGAGATGGCCGGCAAGTGGTATGGAGAAAATTATTGAGGTCTGGCCATCTTGCTAGTCTCAGCAAGTCCGACCTGTCTATTTTGTCCTCAATGGGTGTGAATCAAGTGCATGACTTTCGTCGAGAAGAAGAGCGTTTGAGGTCTCCCAGTAAAGTGATAAATGTTGAGATCATTTCTGACTACAATATCTCTGTGGGCAGCCTCTCAAGATTCTGGGACTATTTGCGAGAAGGTAACCTTACAACAAGATCAGCGCAAAACCTGGTAATCGATTCCTACAGCGATTGTATTGAGGAGGTAGCTCCAGCCTACAGTCGATTTCTGCGAAGTATTTTGAATAATTTTCAGGGAACTAGTGTGTTTCACTGTGCTGCAGGCAAGGATCGCACCGGCATGGCAGCAGCTCTGATTTTGTCGGCACTGGATGTTCCGAGAGCCACGATTATTGAAGATTATCTTCTGACTGAGAAGTATCTAGATTCAGAAAATCTAATGACAACGATAGAGAAACATTTAACTGATGCCAACATTGAATATTGGGAGAGAGATTGGCTTTTGCCCTACTGCAACGTAAGCATAGAAAATATCGAAGCATTTTTTAATGCTATAGACTCAAGATTTGGGAATGTTGAGCGCTATTTTGATCGAGCTCTAAAATTTGGCAAGACCGATAGAGAAAGTATTAGAGAACTTTTTCTTGAGTAGAACAAATATAATCTTTAGACTCAGCCTAACCTGACTTGTTTTGATCGGTGCCCCTACTACAATCTGTTATGAAATATAAAGAACGTGTAATTGAAATTAAAAGGGGGTCTCCCTTACTACCGTCAGAAACACGAGCGGGGTCGAAGGGCATTTATCTGCTGCCTAATTTGCTCACCACTGGTGCGCTGTTTTGTGGTTTTTATGCTGTTCTCTCCGGGTTTAGTGGGAAATATGAGCTGGCAGGCATTGCAATATTCGTCGCTTTATTTTTTGACGGCCTCGATGGGCGAGTTGCCCGATTGACCAACACCGAAAGTGATTTTGGCCGGCAATATGATAGCCTGTCAGATATGGTATCCTTCGGTATTGCTCCAGCGGTGGTATCATATGGCTGGGGTCTTGGCACATTAGGGAAATTTGGGTTTGCGGCGGCCTTTGTATACTCATCTTGCGCTGCGCTCCGATTGGCGCGTTATAATGTTCAAGCCGAAACGTCGGGAAGTAATGATTTTACTGGTCTCCCAAGTCCTGTCGCAGCAGCGTTGGTGGCGGGCCTAGTTTGGTCTTCGCATGCACTAACTATGTCTTTTGAACTCGTCATATTGGGCATGCTGGTTACGGTCACGGCGGGATTGTTAATGGTCTCCAATTTTAAATATCCAGGATTTAAAGAAATTGATTTTCGCGGGAAAGTACCTTTTTTCGTTATTTTTTCGGTAGTGATGGGACTTGTTGTAATCTCAATAGATCCAGCGAGGATTTTGTTTGCTATTGCTGTCATTTTTAGCACTTATGCGCCCGTAAAAATACTCTATCTCTCTGCAAAGCGTCGACTAATGCATAGGAAAGGTCACTAGCTCGATGAGGTCTTAAGTGCTTAGTTAACAGATCGGAAGGGTAAAAATCGTTAAGCTGTTTCACAACCTGTTAAAAAGATACGTGTTTTGATTAAGAGTCTCCGCACTTACTATCTTGATGCATTAGGAATTAGTCAATATTCTCTAAAGCGCAAGCTTCCGCCCTTCAGCGCTGAGACTCCCACTAGTACAGTATTTTCAAATAGTTTAGGCAAGAAGACCTCTGTCTGCTCTTCCTCTGATATTGAGAGTGCCGTGGCAGAAACAAAAAAAAGTTTGCATGATGATCTTCAACTCGATGGAGCATTGGATCAAAAACCAATTGGGATGAATGGGTCTCGCACGTTATCGCGCAAGGCGTTGGATCATAGCCATCAGCCAAGACATAGCCTAGCATTCTGGCAACCGTCGGCAGGGATGCTTGTTTTTAGTGAGACTCTGACCCGAGATCCAAACTGCCGTCAACTAGAACTTCTTGAAAACATTCTATATGTTGTAACCTCAAAACTAAAAAGTCTTTTGGAGCCAGGGATTATCGAATGGTCAGGGAGTCTCGAAAGTGACTGGGGGGATTCCAAAGTTCGTGATTTCTTTAGAGATCGCATCAATAATCTAATTCAATTAAACGAGATTACAAGACTGCTTCTTTTTGGGTCCAATCCAAAATTGTGGCTGCTCAATGACAAACAGATTGCCGCACTGAATGAGGGACGTTGTTTTTTGAATGAGAGAACCACTGTTGCAGTTCTCCCTTCACTCCAGGAAATGTTGAAGAATCGGGAACTAAAGCGTCAAGCATGGGAAATATTACGAGCCCGCCCGCATTTGGGTGAAGCCGCCTTTAGTAAAATATAAGTTAAGGATTTGTCATGCATTTTCGTCCCATGCAATCAGGCGATTTAGACGCGGTGGCTGGAATAGAAAGTCTTGTCTCACCCGTCCCATGGCCGCAAACTCAGTTTATCGACAGTATTAAAAACCATCATGCTAAAGTGCTTGAATATTCTTCTGGCGTATTTGGCTATGCGATTTATTCCATTCAATTGGATCAGGCAGAACTTTTAAATCTGGCTATCGAACCAAAATCGCAAGGCAGTGGTTGGGGTCGCAGGTTATTGAGATTAGTCCTAGAAGGATTGCCTCCGGAGGTTGAAAAGCTATTTCTTGACGTTAGGGTGTCTAACTTTCGGGCTATTAGACTCTATCACAGTTTTCGTTTTGAGCAGATCGGCGAGCGCGAAGGTTACTATGGGACATCCAATGGAACCGTGCGAGAAAATGCGTTGGTAATGTGCTGTGATGTCTCTAATTTTAAGCCAATATGAAATTTGGTATTTTGAAATTTTTTTCTGGATGTCTCATCCTCGCGCTTCAAACAACCATTTGCATTTGGCTTGACTGACTTGCACCATTTCAGATGGCCATGCATCAACACAGATTCCTTTAACAAACGCTATCAACTGAAGCGGTAGATCTTGAAAAATTGGTTGCAGCGATTGGATTTGGCTGATTAACTAAAGATTCAGCAAAGCCTGAGTGGTTTGGTTATATGTTTTTAAATGCTTTTTATTCCATTGATGGAAACTCGTTGTTAATCAGCGGGCCTCAAGGCAGCCGTTTTGCAAAGCTTATATGCGACGATTTCAACCCTATCCACAACGCCGATGAAAAAAACTTCTGCGTGCCGGGCGATCTTTTGTTTTCTATCGTTTTGCAGAGATACGGTTTAAGCGAGCAGATGAACTTTAGGTTCACAGAGATGCTTCCATCAAACCTGCCACTTTCTTTTCCAGAAAACGTGGGCGCAATTTTTCAGGTAGTTGATTCTAGCGAGAGGAGTTATCTTCAAGTTCAACGCCAAGGCAACTGCACTACGAGAGAAAATTGTATCGAATCACTTATACGCAGTTATGTAAGTTTTTCCGGACAGAATTTCCCCAATATACTTACGCCACTAATGGCAAAAAATAACGTGATGATTAACCCTAGAAGACCTTTTGTCATATATGAGTCCATGTCGTTATCTATGAGGAACCTGGAATTCAATGATCTAGATGTTCAGCTTGTTGATGCTACTCTAACGGCTAATGGTAAAAGAGGGGAGGTGTTATTATCATTCCAATTCTTGGCAGATCATGTTGTCGCGGGGACCGGAACAAAAAAATTGATCCTTGCTGGTTTACGCAAATATCAGCAGGCGGATGTCGATGAAATGGTTGCTACCTACGACTCATACAAGCGATTATTCTCTGGGCGTTAAGGGCTTATCATTGTCGTCCTTATTCGAGACAGATTACGCTCCAGTGTGACAATGTCTGTGAAGAACTGGCGAGAGAAATCGGCCAGTATGCGAGGAAACACATTTGCTGACCTCTTCAGGGGTCCCCTCTACCACAACATTGCCGCCGCCCGAGCCCCCCTCAGGCCCCAAATCGATGATCCAGTCAGCAGTTTTTACGACGTCAAGATTGTGCTCAATTACCACTACTGTATTTCCTTGATCGCGAAGCCGGTGAAGGACGCGGAGCAGCTGCTCGATATCATGAAAATGCAGGCCGGTAGTTGGCTCATCGAGTATGTAAAGTGTTTTGCCAGTATCCCTCTTGGAAAGTTCCTTTGAAAGTTTGATTCTCTGTGCCTCGCCACCCGACAGAGTGGGGGCTGATTGTCCAAGCTTGATATATGAAAGACCAACGTCTATCATAGTTTGAAGCTTTTTCGCTATATTGGGGATTGCATCAAAAAAATTGCGGGCATCCTCGATTGTCATATCAAGAACTTCATGAATGCTTTTACCTTTGAAATGGATATCCAGCGTTTCGCGATTGTAGCGCTTGCCTTCACATATATCACATGAGACATAGATATCAGGTAGGAAATGCATCTCAACTTTTGTTACGCCATCTCCGGCGCATGCTTCACACCTGCCGCCCTTGACATTGAAACTAAACCGTCCTGGCAAATAGCCTCTAGATCTTGATTCTTGCGTGCCTGCAAATAGCTCCCTGATGTGAGTGAAAACGCCTGTATAGGTTGCTGGGTTTGATCGTGGTGTTCTTCCAATAGGATTTTGATTTATATCAATGCACTTATCCAAATGGGTGAGTCCCAAAATATTTTTGAAAGGTGCTGATTTAAGTGATGAATTATTATTCAGTTCAGCCGCGGCTGCCGGGTAGAGAGTTCCATTAATCAGTGTAGACTTACCGGAACCCGATACGCCTGTGACACATGTAAACAGGCTTATCGGTATACTGAGATCAATCTCCTTAAGGTTATTTCCAGATGCGCCTTCTATGTGTATAAATTTTTCTCTGACTTTGTTTCTTTTCGCTGGAACAGGGATGAATCTTTTCCCGGATAAAAATTGGCCCGTAATTGAATTTTCACATGCCGAAATTTGGGAAGAATTTCCTTGCCCCACGACACGGCCGCCGTGAACCCCAGCGCCAGGACCAATGTCGATGATGTGATCGGCAGCATTAATTGCTTCTTCATCATGTTCAACAATGATTACAGTGTTTCCTAGATTTCGCAGTTTTAATAAAGTTTTGAGCAATCTATCATTATCCCTCTGATGCAGTCCAATAGATGGTTCATCTAGGATATACATGACGCCGACAAGTCCTGCTCCTATCTGGCTGGCGAGTCTTATTCTTTGAGATTCACCACCTGATAGTGTTTCGGCGCTTCGGTTCAAACTAAGATATTCTAAGCCGACATCAACCAGAAAATGAAATCGCTGACTGATTTCCCTAATAATTTTTTCTGCAATTTTTCCTTGTCGCCCTGGCAATGTAAGATTATCAAAAACTCGACAAGATTCACCAATTGGAAGCGCTACAATTTCCTCCAATCGGTGGTCGTCAACAAACACATTTCGCGCGGCTTCGCATAGTCGCGTCCCCTCGCAGTCTTGGCAATTTGAACTAGACATGTATTTGCTAAGTTCTTCTCGCACAGTTTGGGATTCGGTTTCTCGATAGCGACGCTCCATATTATGGACCACACCCTCAAACTTGTGTCTTCTCGTAAGCACTTTGCCGTAATCATTCACATAGCTAAAATCTATTTCTTCACCTTCGCTGCCAAAAAGAATCTTGTTTTGGTGTGTTATGGAAAGTTCGTTCCAGGGCTTGTTGATATCAAAATTATAGTGATTAGCTAGCGACGTTAGCATATTAAAATAGAAGAGTGTTCTCCTATCCCAACCCCGGATTGCGCCCTGCGCAATCGATGCGTCAGGGTATTGTACAATTCGACTAACATCGAAAAATTGTCGAACTCCGAGACCATCGCAGGTCCCACAGGCTCCTGCTGGATTATTAAATGAAAAAAGCCTAGGTTCCAATTCCTTGAGGCTGTAATTGCAGACCGTACATGCAAATTTGGAAGAAAATATCTGTTCTGAGTATGGGGCTTCCATCATGCTAATGCATGCCACGCCATCTGTTAAGGCGAGAGCCGTCTCAAACGACTCAGCCAAACGAAGGCCCATATTTGTTTTAACCTTAAAACGGTCCACTACCACTTCTATAGTGTGTCTATGTGTTTTATTCAGATCGGGCGCTTCATCTAGATCGCAGACTATTCCGTTGATACGTGCTCGGATAAACCCTTGTCTTCGCAGATTGTCCAAAACATGCAGATGCTCACCCTTTCGGTCTTTAATTACGGGAGCGAGGAGCATGAGTTTACTCTCTTGCGGCATTTCAAGTACTTGATCTACCATTTGACTAATAGTTTGAGCTTTGAGTGGTTGATGATGCTCTGGACACCGAGGCTCTCCTGCGCGAGCAAATAAGAGCCTGAGGTGATCATATATCTCCGTAATTGTGCCCACTGTCGATCTTGGGTTATGAGATGTTGATTTTTGTTCAATTGAAATTGCTGGTGACAAGCCTTCTATATAGTCGATATCAGGTTTTTCCATTAAGGAAAGAAATTGACGAGCATAAGTGGAAAGCGATTCAACATAACGCCTCTGCCCTTCGGCATATAATGTGTCGAAGGCTAGCGAGGATTTGCCTGAGCCAGATAGACCTGTAATGACGATCAGCTTATCTCGCGGGATGTCCAAATCTATATTTTTTAAATTGTGCGTTCGGGCACCGCGTATATGAATCGTATCCATTTAGCGTCTCAAGATAGGTGGACGTTGAATTCTTCAGGGGTGTATTTCTAGTGCCTTTACATAAAGTACGGTTTTCTTACTACAACAGATGTTATTCGCGAGAGAAGGAGTATAGCACAGTGTTCTTTTGATAATTTATTCCCGGCCAAAATCAGGGCACTTTGTGAGAAAAATTCATCAACATAGTCAGTTTGTAAGTATAATTTCATTCTATTGGCCTGTTTATTAACCTCGCTATTTTTAAACTTTTTTGTCCAATCCATATTTGTCCAAAACCATATCAAAGGTTGAGATTCTGCAGCTGAGATTTATGGAGAAAGTGCACATAATAACTTGGATTTTTGCGTTGGCATGATTTCTTACATATGGATTTTCTAATAGCTGGTATTTAGACTGGCGTCAGATTTTAGAGGCTTAACCCGAAATTTTTTTTCTACATTAAGGACGTTGAAATAAGCCTTAAGCAATACCGAATAAGTAAAATAGTTCTGCATTTAACATTTTTTGTCAAAGGAATCGCCTGAAGATCAGTGGTCCAGACTAGTTTTATGATATTTTCTGCTGATAGGAGAAATATTACAAAAAGATTTTGTGTAAAGAGTTTTAAATCTTTATCGTTCAGAGGATATACTATCGACTAATCGAGAAATTTTATTGAAGCGAGCGGCAAGAGAAAAATTATTTTTCAGAGGTAGCACTTTTACTGAGTTGGTTAAACAGAGGGCATTAGCATGGCGAGAGGGGTTAACAAAGTCATTTTGGTTGGTAACTGCGGACAAGATCCAGACACAAGGTATATGCCTTCAGGAGGGGCTGTTACGAATGTCAGTGTGGCTACATCTGAATCATGGAAAGATAAATCGGGAGAACAACAAGAGAGGACCGAATGGCATCGTATAGTTTTTTTCAACCGGCTGGCTGAAATAGCGGGAGAATATTTAAAGCGCGGGTCCAAGATTTATGTGGAAGGTGCTCTGCGTACCCGAAAGTGGCAGGACAAAGAGAGTGGTCAAGACCGTTACACCACAGAGATTGTGGCTAACGAAATGCAGATGTTGGACAGCCGTGGTGGTCAAGATAGAATGTCTGCTGATCAAGATAATGGAACATGGAACAGCCAACCAACGGAAGCGTCATCGCGGAAAACGGATGTTAAAGGTGACGCAAATTCTGTTGGAGGAGAAGGATTCCAAACCTTCGATGATGATATTCCTTTTTAGAGTTTGTATGCGACTATGCTTCATTTACATATTCAGATGGAGGTTGCTGCTTTCTCGCAACTCTGGTAGGCACCAATTTATTCGTTAATCAAAGAGGTATTAAATTATGACATTAAAAGTGGGCGATAAACTTCCGCAAGGCTCTTTTACTAAAATGGGCCAAAGCGGTCCAGAAAGTGTTAGTACCGATGAGCTTTTTTCAGGAAAAAAAGTAGTTTTATTTGCTGTCCCGGGAGCTTTCACTCCTGCCTGTAATGATACGCATCTTCCTGGATTCGTTGTGCATTGTGATGCTATTAAAGCGCAAGGTATTGATGCTATTGCTTGCATGGCAGTCAACGATGTGTTCGTTATGGATGCTTGGGGTAGGGCCGGTAACGCCGAAAATATTGAAATGCTATCTGACGGCAATGGTGATTATACGGCGGCATTGGGTCTAGAATTAGATGCCCGGGTATGGGGTCTTGGTGTGCGAAGTAAGCGTTTTGCTATGGTTGTTAATGATGGAGTGATAGATTTGCTCAATATTGATGAAGCAGCAGTCGAAAATACTAGTGCGGAGGTGGTTTTGTCAGCTTTAAAAGCCTAGAGCAGCAAGAAAGTTGGACGGAGGCGGCGCCAGCAATAGCCGACCCTCGGGGGCTTTGATGGCATGCGAGAGTGGTCGTTTTGGAAAAATTATCTCCGCAACTTTTCAAATATCAATGTGGAATTTGTTCCTCCGAAACCAAAACTGTTTGACATAACGCAGTCAAGTTCTCGATCTTCTCTCTCTATAAGTATGGGTAAATCTCTTGCCGCATCATCCAAGCTTTGTATATTGCAAGACGCAGCGATGAAATCAGTTTCCATCATCAGTAGGCTGAAGATGGCTTCGTGAACACCTGCTGCACCAAGCGAGTGCCCTGACAATGATTTCGTGGAACTTATGAGCGGACATTTGTCACCAAATACGTTTCTGATAGCGCTCAATTCGGCTATATCCCCAACTGGGGTGCTTGTGCCATGCGTATTGATATATTCTACAGGTCTTGAAGCAGTGCTCATGGCCATTTTCATGCAGCGCTCTGCACCCTCTCCAGAGGGTGAGACCATATCAAAACCGTCGGACGTTGCGCCATAACCGGTTATTTCTGCCAAAATATGCGCACCTCTGTCTTGTGCATGATTAAGTTCTTCAACGATCAGGCATCCCGCTCCAGCGCTTGGCGCGAAACCATCGCGATTAGAGTCATAGGCTCTGGATGCGGTCTTGGGCGTATCATTATAATTACTGGTCAGAGCTCCCATTGCATCAAACATTCCAGCCATCGACCAATGCATATCCTCTGAACCTCCCGCAAGGATTATATCTTGCTTACCCATCTGAATGAGTTCAAGAGCATGACCGATGCAATGAGCACTGGTGGCGCATGCGGAAGCCATAGAATAGTTAACACCTTTTATTTTAAGCGGCGTACCCACGCAAGCAGACACAGCGCTAGCCATTATTTGGGTAACTCTATATGGGCCTGCTCTTTTTATTCCGCGATCCCGCATAACGTCAATGGTTTCCGTGAACATTTTTCCCGAAACACCACCAGAGCCCATGACAAGGCCAGTTTTTTCGTTTGAAACCATTCTCTCGTCAAGACCTGCGTCGGCGATTGCACTTTTTGCCGCTATGTATGCATAAGCACCTGATTCACCCATAAAGCGCAGTATTTTTCTGTCGATGTGTTCTCGTACATCAATATCCAAGTCTGGTCCGACGTTACATCGCAGACCCATGTCTGCAAAATCCTGTCTAAATTGGAGGCCAGAAACTCCATTTCGCAAAGATTGCGTGACCGTCTTTTTGTCATTCCCAAGGCAGGATACTATCCCCAGGCCGGTAATTACTGCTCGTCGCATGATGATCCTTCTAAAACCCCATCCTATTCTTTGTGATTTGAGCGCTAAAAACTCGATGTATTCTCAAATAAACCTACCTTCAAATCTTTTGCGGTATATATTTCCCGACCGTCTACCTCTACAACACCATCAGCAATTCCCATCACTAGCTTCCTCTTGATGAGTCGGCTCAATGAGAGACGATATGTTACTTTTTTGGCCGAAGGCAGGACCTGACCAAAAAATTTAACCATGCCTGAACCTAGAGCACGCCCCTTTCCTTCGCAACCATCCCAAACCAGAAAAAAACCTATTAGTTGCCAAAGTGCGTCCAATCCAAGACACCCCGGCATAACTGGATCGCCTTTGAAATGACACTCGAAAAACCAAAGGTCAGGGTGAATGTCAATTTCCGCTATAATTTGCCCGAGACCATAGTCGCCGCCATCATTATTTATTTCAACAATGCGATCGATCATAAGCATGTTGGCTGCGGGCAGCTTTGCGTTTTCTTTCCCAAATAGCTCGCCACGTCCTGAAGCTAAAAGCTCATCTTTGCTATAGGACGATTTTGATTCAAATTGCATATTAAAGGCCGATTCCATTGAACGTTCTGCATCCTAACCAGTTATAAACAATGCAGCAACTATTTAAGAGGACAAAAATTGAAGGTCAAGTAAGTGATGATATGTATATTTCGTGAACGCTGATCACATTTATGTTGACAGATTAGCGACCTCTGCCTAGCATTATAAAAACGCAACTAAAGACCGTGCCATCCTTGAGCAGTTTCCTTTATAAACCCGTCAAAGCTGATTTTGCTTCTGTCAATCGACTTATCGTTGATAGGCTCCGTTCGGATGTCGAATTAGTAGAAAATATCGGAAACTATATTGTGGATTCAGGCGGTAAACGACTTCGTCCAGTGGTGGTTCTTCTATCTGCCCTCGCAAATGGTTACAGCGGGCGGAATCATATCAAGGCTGCCGCAATAATAGAGTTCATTCATACGGCAACTTTATTGCACGATGATGTAGTAGACGTTTCGGCATTGAGACGTGGTCGAGAGACCGCTAATAGTCATTGGGGAAACGCTCCAAGCGTTTTGGTGGGGGATTTTCTTTACTCTCGAGCGTTTCAGATGTTGGTAGAGATTGCTGATCTATCTATTATGTCTATCATTGCGGACGCAAGTAATTTAATATCCGAAGGTGAAGTCCAGCAGTTGGCCAACGCCGGCAACCCCAATATTAGTCAAGAGACGTATAGTGAGGTAATTTTTAAGAAGACTGCGGTTCTATTTGAAGCTGCTGCTCGCACTGGAGCAGTCCTCGCGGGTGCTGGCGAGGCGCCTATGGCTCGTTATGGCAGGCATCTTGGAATGGCATACCAGATCAGTGACGATATTTTGGATTACAAAGGCTCCTCGGTTAGCACTGGCAAGCATATTGGAGCAGATCTTGCCGAGGGCAAAATGACACTGCCTTTAATTTTTACTCGAGACCAGATCGATTCTTGTGCAGCCGAAGTCTTGAGAGAATTGGTCAGAGGAGAAAAGTCTCACGACTTCTCTGAAATTCTGGCCCTGGTGGAAACATCAGGAGGGCTTGATTACGCCATTGATGTAGCGAAGAGTGAAGTCAACCAAGCTTGTGAAGCACTTAATGAAATTCCAGCGAATGAATTCACGCACGTTCTAAGGGATATTGCTGAGTTTGCTGTTACAAGGGTCACCTGAGATGCAAAACGTGCATTTGACGCCGATAAAAGCACAGGAAGCTTCCCAGTGATAACAGTAGTTTTGGTTTGATTCAACTGATTATAATAGTGGCCAAATCCGTTGAAATCACAGCCTTCTCTAGGATAATTAGATTTGTTAAAGTAAGGCTTGTAAGAGTAAAAGTGTCATTCAGATTTTGAGTTTATTTTTTAGGAGAAATTTGTGATTATTGGAATACCCTCTGAAACAAAGCCCCGAGAGAATCGTGTGGCTATGGTCCCAGACAACGTGCTCACCATGATAAAAAAGGGTGCTCAATTTCTACTTGAGTCTGGGGCTGGCATTAAAGCGGGTTATCGAGATGCAGACTATGAGGCTGCCGGTGCAGAACTGACAAATGATAGGAAGGCAATTTTTGAGCGATCCGATATAATCCTTCAAGTCCAAAGTTTTGGAGCGAATCAAGAAAACGGTGCCCGAGACGCAGAACTATTGAGAGCGGAACAACTAGTCATAGGTATGATGGATCCGCTTGCTAACCCCTCTGCAATTAGTTCTCTTGCAACTTCGGGAGCTTCGTTACTAGCCCTCGAGCTAGTGCCCCGAATCAGCCGTGCTCAAAGTATGGATGTCCTTTCCTCCATGGCAACACTGGCGGGTTATAAGTCGGTCCTGTTAGCTGCTGCAGCGGCCCCCAGAATGTTTCCAATGTTGATGACTGCTGCGGGTACCTTAACCCCAGCGCGAGTTTTGGTTATGGGCGCGGGAGTGGCGGGACTTCAGGCTTGTGCAACTGCAAAGCGGTTAGGAGGGATTGTTGAGGCTTATGATGTGCGCCCTGCAGCGCAAGAGCAAATTATTTCAGTCGGAGCCAAACCAATAAATTTGGACCTTGATACTGTTGAATCAGAAGGTTCTGGAGGTTACGCGAAGGATCAGAGCGAGGAGTTTTTGGCGAGGCAAAGAGAATTGATGACTGCGGTAGTATCGGAGCAAGATATTGTTATCACAACTGCGGCAGTTCCAGGTTCTAAGTCCCCAATTTTGGTGACGGAAGAGATGGTGAAGGCGATGAGAGCTGGTTCAGTGATAGTGGATCTCGCTGCTGAGAGAGGAGGAAATTGTGAACTAACTGAGTCTGGAAAAACCATTGAGGCCCATGACATTACCATCATTGGCCCAGAAAATATTCCTTCGTCGCTCGCATTTCATGCTAGCCAAATGTACGGTAAAAATCTTGAGACGCTGTTAAATCTTATCCTTGATGATGACGGCCAACTTGCGATGGACCGTAGCGATGAGATTATCTCTGACACATTAGTAGCTGATGCTGGAGAGATTCCGCATCCCACTATTCGAAGTTTGCTTGGTCTTTCGGACTTGGGCAAACAACTCAAATCTGAGTCAGCTGGGCTTGACGAGTCCGAGCAAGATAAACCAAAGGAGCCTATTTAATGGAAATTTTGATTTTACTATTGGCACTCTTCATTCTGTCTCTTTTTCTAGGTGTGGAATTAATAACAAAGGTGCCGCCAACCTTGCACACACCGTTGATGTCAGGAACAAATGCCATATCAGGAATAACGTTGGTCGGAGCTCTCCTTGCAGCAGGTTCGGACACCTCTCCCATGCTGGTAAATATTTTTGGTTTTATAGCGGTGACCCTAGCCACTCTTAATGTGGTCGGTGGCTACCTTGTCACTAACCGAATGCTTTCAATGTTCAGAAGGAAATAAGCCATGAATGCTCATCTAGTCAATCTGGTTTATTTGCTAGCCAGTATCCTTTTTATACTCGGTATTAAAGGTTTAACAAAACCTAAAACCGCGGTGCGTGGAAATTTTTTGTCGGCTATGGGCATGTTGCTTGCAGTGCTGGTGACTTTATATCATAGCAGCGTTGTCAACTTTTCATATATAGCGGCTGGTGTTGCAATAGGCACCGTTATTGGATCGGTCATTGCATTGAGAATTCAGATGACGTCTATGCCAGAGATGGTTGCCCTTTTGAATGGCTTTGGGGGTGCTGCGTCTTTGAGCATTGCGCTAGCCGAATATTTCGCTCGACTCAACTTGGATATTACCTCTTTTTCTGATCTGACCGCACAGATTTCAACCGATATGGGCGCTTTTGGGGAGGGCGTTGAAGGCTATGTCGCAATTTTGTCAATAGGTTTGACGGTCTTGATTGGTGCGTTGACTTTGACCGGCAGTATTGTTGCTTTTACTAAGCTCAGCGAAATCATGCAGAAAGATTATTCATTGCCTGGCGGGCCCATAGGTAATGGAATCATGCTGGCCGCCTCATTGGTGGCTCTAACTATAATCATTATTGAGCCGGGAAATACTTCGGCTATGATCACCTTGATATGCTTGGCTTTGGTCATGGGTGTTTTCCTAGTTGCACCAATCGGTGGTGCAGACATGCCGGTTGTCATTGCACTCTTAAATTCTTATTCGGGAATTGCCGCGGCCTTGGCTGGCTTCATATTGGGGAATACTGTACTCATAGTTGCGGGTTCACTAGTGGGCACATCGGGTCTGATATTAACCAACATTATGTGCATAGCGATGAATCGCTCTCTGGCAAATGTACTCTTTGGGAAAATGGCGGAGGGTGGTGAGTCCATCGATGCTGATGAGATCTATGCAGGAAAAGTCACAAGTGCTCAGGCCGATGAAGTGGCGATGATACTGGAGACTGCCAGCCGTGTGGTAATTGTTCCTGGTTATGGTATGGCGATGGCTCAGGCACAGCACGCAGTTCGAGAGCTTGCTGATGCGATGGAGGCGCGAGGCACGGTCGTCGAATATGGGATTCATCCGGTGGCAGGCCGAATGCCTGGGCACATGAATGTTCTGTTAGCGGAGGCGGAAGTTCCTTACGATAATCTTGTCGAGATGGATAGGATAAATCCTACATTTGATGATACGGATGTAGCGATAATCATTGGCGCGAATGATGTCGTGAATCCCATGGCCCGAGATGAAGAGGGTAGCCCTATTTATGGCATGCCAATTCTCAATGTGGATTATGCAAAGACCGTGGTGGTGATAAAACGATCCTTGAGTCCCGGATTTGCTGGCTTGCCGAATCCGCTATTCGCTTTGGACAACACTCTTATGGTGTTTGGGGATGGAAAAAAAGCAGTAATTGATATGACCACAGCGCTGACGCAAGCATAGCCCAAGCGTCGTCATCAGTACAAATTTCATCTGCGGTCAGGTGCGAAATATAAGGCTTGAGGCAAGAGGGTAAAGAAGCGACTAAACAACAAAGATATAGAATAATTTAGCTGCTTCATGAAACAATTTCTGCGACTCAACTGGTTTTAAACCGGCGAAATCATGGTCTTAGCCTCAGCCTTTATATAGTAAACCGTTTAGCTTCAGACTATTTATTGCATCATCAATTTCTTTGATGGCTGATAAATATGGTGCCGTGGCGCGAAACTGAGTTTCCGACAAATCAATACCAGAAGTACAACCTTAATCCTTCTGCTTGGTTTGTCGAATTGCTCTGTCATCAACAAAGAAAATATCTTTTTAGTTGAAATTTCTCTCCTCAACCCCACATTTTAACAAAGCAACTCAGTTTTGCGAGGGAGAGAAGAATGCGAATGGACAAGTTCACCAATCAATTACAAGGCGCCTTGGGAGATGCGCAATCGATAGCTATTGGTCGAGATCATGCTTCCGTTGAACCAGTGCATCTCATGTTAGCAATTCTCAATCAACCCCAAGGTACCGTCAAATCCATACTCAATCGCGCGGGATACGATATGCCGGGAATGCTCGCAGGATTGACCGAGAAAATGGATTCAGTGCCCAGGATAAATAAACCTACGGGCGAGATTGCATTTTCAACTGAGGCATCAAAAGTTATTAATCTAAGCGATCGTAATGCGCAGAGAAAAGGTGATCAGTTTATATCCACTGAGGTGCTGCTTGAGGCATTGCTAGATGAGCAGAACTCGTTAGGAGCAATGTTAGCCAAGTACGGCGATAGGCAAAAGGCTCTTAAAGCGGTCGAAGCGGTTCGAAACGGGGAAAGCGTCATGGATATTGATGCAGAGCAAAAAAGAGAAGCGTTAGAGAAGTTTACCGTGGATCTCACAGCCCGAGCGGAGCGAGGTGATTTAGATCCTGTTATAGGGAGAGATGATGAAATTCGTCGTACCATCCAAGTCCTCCAGCGGCGCACAAAAAATAATCCAGTGCTAATTGGCGAGCCAGGTGTTGGCAAGACGGCGATCGTCGAGGGATTGGCGCAGAGGATTATCAATGGAGAAGTCCCAGATGGCATAAAGCAAAAAAAAGTGTTGAGCCTAGACTTTGGTGCTCTGCTGGCTGGAGCCAAATTACGTGGTGAATTTGAAGAGCGCTTGAAATCTGTACTTAATGAACTGTCCAAGCAAGATGGTCAGATTATTTTGTTTATAGATGAGTTGCATACTATGGTCGGCGCTGGAAAGGCAGAGGGGGCATTGGATGCGGGGAATATGCTAAAACCAGCGCTTTCACGCGGAGAGCTTCATTGCGTGGGCGCAACCACTTTAAACGAATATCGTCAGCATGTTGAGAAAGATGCAGCGTTGGAGCGAAGGTTCCAGAAGGTCTTGGTGGAAGAGCCCGGTGAGGATGACACGATAGCAATCTTGCGCGGATTGAAGGAGAGGTATGAGGTTCATCATGGAGTTGAAATTACTGATTCGGCTATCGTTTCAGCCACTCGTTTATCACAACGTTACATAACTGATCGGCAGTTGCCTGACAAAGCGATCGATCTGATTGATGAGGCGGGGAGTCGGATCAGAATGGAAATCGATTCTAAACCGGAGACAATGGATCGACTAGATAGGCGCATTATTCAGCTAAAGATAGAGCGCGAAGTGCTATCTAAAGAGACTGACGGGGCATCTCAGAAACGATTGAAGAAACTCAAGGGCGAACTTTCTAATCTTGAGGCTGAGTATGCTGATCTTGGTGAGATATGGAAAGCTGAAAAAGCATCTGTTCAGGGTGCTACGCATATTAAGAGTCAATTGGAGCAGAGTCGTTTAGACCTTGAGATGGCGAGAAGAGCAGGCAACTTGGAAAAAATGGCGCAAATCCAATACAGCGTGATACCGGAATTTGAAAAGAACCTTGCGAGTGCTCGGGAGCAGGAAACTTGTGACAACAAATTATTGAGAACGCGGGTTACAGAAGAAGAAATTGCCGAAGTCGTTTCTAGATGGACAGGAATACCAGTCGCCAAAATGCTCGAAGGAGAGCGCGAAAAATTACTCAATATGGAAAGAGATCTCAGTGAAAGAGTGATTGGTCAAGATAGGGCGATTGCAGCCGTTTCCAATGCAGTTCGGCGCTCGAGAGCAGGTTTGTCAGATCCTGATCGGCCGAATGGCTCATTCATGTTTCTCGGCCCAACAGGAGTTGGCAAAACCGAGTTATGTAAAGCCTTAGCCGAATTCTTGTTTGATACTGAAGAATCTATGATACGAATTGATATGTCAGAATTCATGGAAAAGCACTCAGTCTCACGTCTAATTGGTGCGCCGCCGGGTTATGTGGGTTACGAGGAGGGTGGATATTTGACTGAAGCCGTGCGGCGCAGACCCTATTCACTGCTTTTGCTGGATGAAGTAGAGAAGGCTCATCAAGATGTTTTTAACTTACTATTGCAGGTGCTGGATGATGGAAGGTTGACAGATGGACAGGGAAGAACAGTTGATTTTAAAAATACAGTAATTGTAATGACGTCGAATTTGGGGACAGACATGGTTGAAGTGTTATCTGATGAAGGTGACTATGATGTCATGAGATCTGCTGTTATGGATGTTGTTGCCCAACATTTTAGGCCTGAATTTATCAATCGAATAGATGAATCAATCGTTTTCGAGCCACTTTCGCTCTCTGCACTTGGAAAAATTGCAGACATACATCTAAAGATTTTGTCGCGAAGATTGGCTGACCAAGATATGGCTCTAGAAATCAGAGAGGAGCTTTTAAAGCGAGTCCTAGAAGCTGGTTATGATCCTGTTTATGGAGCAAGGCCATTGAAAAGAACAATTCAGAAGATGATCGAAGATCCTTTGGCAGCGCTTCTGCTTGGCGGAGGATATAATCCTGGTGCAACTTTGCTGGCAACGTTTGAGGACAACAAGACAGCATTTTCTGAGATTATGAGAGGCACGTAATCAGACTAGGTTATTTGCTCCTTAAATTGATTGGGATTAAGGAAAAGCAAACGCACTATTAGGTGATCTGGGGCAGGAAGGACTGATAGCATAAGTACGTTTAGTGAGTCCTGCATTTTTATTCCAGCGGGTATATTGAATACAATTTCGCCGTTCTCCGAGTTTAAAAGAGTATGGTGCTCAGTTATTAGAGAGTCTTCTTTTGCTTTGCAGGAGAACTTTTGCAATAGGATGTCGACGCAATACAGAAAAGTTTGTTTGGTTAATTGACCAACAAACTCACTGTGATCTAGTTCTAAGTAAACTGCTACTGAATTCTCATTGTCTTGCGCTTTGAGATGCCCGGCCTCGATTCTGATGCCTTGCGAGAGCTCCCTATAGATTGTTTCGACCTGTTCAGCACTTTGCCGTTGAAAGCTAGCAATAAGCAAATTTGCGGTCAGGTTAAATAATTGGGAGAGATTGAGCTCCAGTGTTTGAGTTTTTTCAGTCATTGCTTTTGTCCAAACTCTTGTCTACACAGCATAAAACTGCATAAAAAAAGATATTGTAATTCCTCTCGGTTTAGCATTTAGATCAAATTAACGAGTATTGGGAGGACAAAATTTCGATGATTTCTTCTCGAGGATTTGCTGATAGCTTAAGCGGGTTGCCGGTAATTTTTTCGGCCAAAGCCGTATATGTTTCAGAGACCTTTTGCATCATCTCTTGAGGCAGGGCGTTGTCCCGAGCCAGAGCAGACCTCTCGATCATTCGGTTCTTGTCTAAGAGTATTTGTGATTGTGGGAAATGGTTAAGCAGTAATTGTCTAAAAACTTCCTTAGAATTTTCAACAACATTTCCGCCCCTGTAACTTGCACCATCCCATATTCTTGATGAATCAGGAGTGCCCACCTCGTCAATATAAATAAGCTCATCCTCACCATCGATGTTCCTAACGTAACCAAACTCGAATTTTGTATCGACAAATAACTGATCAAGTACTCTCAGTTTTTTTTCAATTAAGCCGAATCCGTCTCGGAGCAGTTTTTCATAGAGATCAATATCTTCGAGAGAGTTGAATTTGAATTTTTTGTAATTAGCCTCGAGAATGAGGCGGTCAACGTTTGTGTCGTCAACTTCGGGCACTCCGGACACGTTTTTCATGACTCCTTTGGTTGACGGAGTAACGAGTAAATCATTGAGCAGCTGATCTTTTTGTAGCCCATCTTGCAAAGCGATCCCGCAGAAACTTCTTTCACCATTCTCATAAGCGCGCCACATCGAACCCGTAATGTACCGACGACCGATAGCCTCAATCATTATTGGACGAGCGGTCTGAACAATCCATACTAGCGGGTGGGGGTTGTCTAAGATATGATTATTTGCCAGCCCCGAGTTCCGAAATAGATCAAACCAGTGGCTGGAGATGGCATTGAGAGCTGCTCCCTTGCCGGGCACACCGTGAATATTGCCCTCGGCATGCCAGATGCACTCGAAAGCGGAGATTCGATCGCTGATAACCATTATTGCTAACTGCGAGTCCATGGCCACTGGATAGCTTTTTTGCTGAATCAGTCGATGACTGTCGGCGTCTGACAGCCAGTACACTGAGCGAACCTTTCCACTATGGACTGCTTTTTCCGTGCGAATCGGTAGATCATCATTAACTGATAAGACACAATCGGCATCTTTCATAAGTTCTTCCATTTCGATTTAAGAGTTATTTGATTGATTTGCGCCTTTCCCCGTCTTTTCTCTGGTGAGACTCAAGCCGCAACACTCTAACATCATTTTATCAATTCCATCTTACTCAGCATAGTAAAAAGTGCGCTATGTTATAATCATAACCCAATTGTTTGCTGAAGATTTTTGCATGGAAAGAAAGTCTATTTTGGTAACAGGAGGCAGTGGGTTTATCGGTCGAAATTTTTCGATCTCCGCTCTCGATATGGGAGCCCGTGTTACTGTCCTAACAAGAAGGCCGGACTATTCTCGACGCTTGCTGCCTGCTGGAGTTAGTTTGATCACAGAGCTGACGGAGATCGATGATAGGGATCAGTTTGATACCGTCGTTAACCTTGCGGGGGAGCCGCTCGCTGATCGTCGCTGGACCAAGGCTCGCAAAAGATTATTTATCGATAGCAGGATTAATACGACCAAATCCATCCTCGAGTTTTTTCGTCATCGCGACTCTAGACCCAGCTTGATCATAAGTGGATCTGCTGTGGGTTACTATGGCCATAGCAACCAGCCTGTCGATGAGGGTTCTCAGGGAATCGACGGTTTTTCGAATCAACTTTGCAAAAACTGGGAGGCTAGTGCGAGTGGTTTTGAGTCAATCGGATGCAGAGTATGTTACCTCCGAATCGGTATAGTTCTTGGCGAGGCAGGCGCGTTAGCTCGAATGTTGCCAGCTTTCCGTCTTGGATTGGGTGGGCCACTTGGAAGCGGCCAACAGTTCATGTCCTGGGTGCACCGAGATGATGTGATTGCTCTTATCCACCACTGCATGAATGACTCCAAACTTAAGGGTCCGATCAATGCGGCAGCGCCAAATCCGGTTACGAACCGCGAGTTTAGTCAGACTCTCGGAAAAGTTTTATCAAGGCCCGCTATATTGCGGATGCCCGCAGTGATGGTCAAGGTTTTATTCGGAGAGATGGGTCGTGAACTCTTGCTCAGCGGGCAGCATGTTTTTCCTAAAGTGGCCCTTGATAGTAATTTTGTTTTTCAGTATCCGGAACTCGGCCCAGCACTGCGTAACCTGTTATCATAATTGTGCTGACCGATCTAATCGCAATGAAATGAGAAGAGTCAAGATGGAAAATTTTTCAGGCAAAACCGTCGTAATTACTGGAGCTTCGGCGGGTATTGGTGAAGCTTGTGCGAAAGCCTTTGCTAGTTCTGGAGCAAAACTCGCACTAGTTGCACGTGGAAGAGAAAAACTCACTGGAGTGGCAGATCAGTTGAGAAAAACTAACGAAGTGAGAGAGTTCGTGATGGATGTGGGCAATCTCGATGATTGCGACCGCCTTCTTGAAGAGACGCACAAAAATTTTGGCAATATAAATATTCTTATCAACAATGCAGGTATGCATGAGAGGGGGGATCTTAAGAAAATCGATGCGCGCGCTGTTGCTCAGATGGTAGACATTAATATGCGCGCGCCACTATATCTGTCGGCGGCGTCTTTGCCGTACCTGCGTCAGTCTGAATCAAGCGCCATCGTTTATGTTGGCTCGTTGGCAGGTTTGGCGCCGCTCCCCGGCGCAGCCACCTACTCGGCAACCAAGGCAGGAATGCGAGCATTCGGGTTCGCTATGGCCGATGAAATGCGAGGAAGTAATGTTCAAATTGGTATAGTTTCTCCAGGGCCTGTGGATACAGGCTTCATCATGGAAAATATCGACAATGTTGAAGATATTGTGTTTTCCCAACCCATGAGTACTGCTGAACAAGTGGCTGATGCTGTTTTATTGGTGGCCGGAGGTCACCAGACAGAAGTTGCCATGCCATCTTTAAGTGGGAAGTTGGCGGCGGTTAGTTATAACTTCCCCTCTATTAGGCGCCTTCTTCGACCGGTTTTGTATGCTATCGGTAGAAAAAACAAACGGAAATATAAAAAGTGTGAAACCTATAAAACTTGAGAATCATCATTATGCAGCTTAATTTAGTTGATAGCGGTGCAGGATCAGCGGTAATTCTGCTGCATGGCATGTTCGGTTCCCTAAGCAATCTGGGTTCTGTTTCAAGGTATCTATCAAAGGATTTTCGCGTGATCAGTTTGGATCTTCGTAACCACGGTAAATCAGGTCATGATTCGGTAATGGACCTTCCCAGTATGGCACTCGACCTCATAGAGACCCTAGATTCTCTTAATATTTTTAGAGCAGCTGTTTTAGGTCACTCTCTGGGGGGCAAGGTTGCTATGCAAGCAGCACTCGATTTCCCAGAGAGGGTTGAGAAGTTAATCGTTGCCGACATATCACCGGTCCGATATAAACAGACTCATAGTGACGTGTTAGATGGACTGATTGCTGTTGATCAGACCAAACTTAATAGCCGACTTGAGGCGGATGAAATATTGTCGAACTTCGAAGCTGACGCTAGTGTCCGTGGCTTTTTGCTTACTAATCTGGTGCGCCGAAACAAAAGTGAATTTCATCTGAGACTTAACGTTTCGGCCATAGCTAAAAATTATTATGATGGTCTCATGGCTGCGCCCATCGGTGCACCCTTCGGTGGCCCTGCACTATTTTTAAAGGCGGAGGACTCGGCTTATATTCAGGACAAACATAGGTCTGAAATAAGCACTCTTTTTCCTAAAGCCAACATTCAAGTAATTCCAAATGTTGGTCATTGGCTCCATGTGGAAGACCCAAAAACGTTTAACAAAATAGTTGCTGGTTTTTTATCATGAGCTCTTGGTGCCAATTTAAGAGAAGGATTGCGAGCTTTGGCCAGCATTTTAATTATCTGCGAGGAACTTTGTAATGTTTGAGAATCTTAAGCCAACGAAGACCGATCCTATCTTGGGTCTAATGGCCGCCTTCAGAAACGATCCTAGGAAAGAAAAGATTGACTTGGGCGTTGGAGTCTACATGGATGATTCCGGGCATACGCCCGTCATGACGGCAGTGAAATCAGCTGAAGCTAGATTGTTTGATGAAGAGCGCACTAAATCTTACCAAGCCATCCCGGGGGATTCTCTGTATAACGAATGCATGATGAAATTACTATTTGGAGATACCCATGAAATTCTGAAAACCGGGCGTGTCAGTACGCTGCAAGCCCCGGGAGGATCTGGTGCGTTGCGAGTGGGTGCTGAATTGATCCTTCGAGCCAAGACTGATGCGACGATATGGATTGGGACGCCCAGTTGGCCAAACCATGTACCGCTTCTGGGAGGGGCAGGGCTATCTATTCAACAGTATCCTTATTATGACACGAATCTGCGAGAGATTAGATTTGATGAAATGATGGAGACATTAAAACAAGTTCCGCGCGGAGATGTGGTGCTTCTTCACGGGTGTTGTCATAATCCGACCGGAGCTGATTTAGATCCCTCACACTGGGAAGAGATCACCGAATTGGCGTTGTCTAAAGGCTTTATACCATTTATTGATATTGCTTATCAGGGACTAGGAAAGGGACTTGAGGCTGATGCCTATGGTCTGCGAACTATGGCTTCTAAATTGCCTGAGCTCATAATAGCATCTTCTTGCTCTAAAAATTTCGGACTCTACCGGGAACGGACAGGCTCCATCTCCTTTATTTCGGACAGCAGTCATCAGGCCGAAATTGTTTTGAGTCAGGCAAAAGCCGTAGCGAGACAGATGTATTCAATGCCACCAGCTCACGGAGCATTGCTTGTCGCAATGATTCTGGACAATGAGACACTCAGACTTCAATGGCAGAATGAGTTAGAGCAGGTGCGCTGCAGAATAATTTCTATGCGATCGGTTTTGGTTGATCGGATCAAAAATAACAGCGCAGGAATCAATTTTGATCATATAGAGCGCCAATCAGGTATGTTTTCATTTTTGGGAATATCTGCAGTGCAGCTTGAGCGACTAAGGAAAGACTACGGAATCTATATTGTTTCCTCAACTAGGATAAACATAGCTGGCATTAACTCTCATAACATTAATTACTTATCAGAGTCGATCAAAAGTGTCTTAAGTTAGCTCTCGATCAAATCGAGAATTTCATTCAGCACTTGTTCTCTCGATTTTCCGGAACAATCAACAGTGCAGTCAGCATACTTGTGATAAAGAGGTTGCCGTTCTAGGTAGGTTTCGTGGAATGTTTGCCCTGTTTTTGATGCGATTCCACGATTATTCATGTCAAGTTTGCGGTCCAGAAGGTCTTCAAAAGAGATTTGCATGAAAATTATCATGCTTCTCGATTTAAGATGACTCATTCCTGCGATGGAGTAAACAGCGCTCCCGCCTGTTGCAATAACATGGTTCTCCAGATTTATGCTGATAAGTTCCTTTTCCTCTACATTCCGAAAATATAGATATCCGTACTGATCAACTATCTCTTGGCAACTTTTGCAGGCGGCCGTTTCAATATTGTCGTCAGTGTCAATAAGACTCCATCCTAGTTTTTCGGCCAAGAGGGGGGCAATTGTGGTTTTTCCTGCTCCGGGCATACCGATCAGGACAATAGAATCTTTTTTTGCCTCAATATTGTCAAGATCTTCATCCATTATATTATTGCTAGGCATATTCATCTCCCATTACTTCAGTGCTTTTGAACTATCGGTGGAAAAAATACCTCAGGTGAGTATTATGCCTGATGTTGTAAAGACTTGGACATAGCTAAACTGAAGCGTGTCCTTGATCTGGGTCAGGGGACTAATAATGTCAAATTTCAAATGTGTTGCGCTCCTCGCCACGCTTGACCTTCCCGAGGTTAGGGAAACTTTGCGTAAGTTGGCGACTATCATAAGAGAGCTTGACGTTAGACTTATTTTTGAAAAGCGGACTGCTTCTATATTGAAGTCGACTGCAGAATCTGATCTGACGGTAAGTGAATTCGCCGGTGTGGTCGATCTTGTGATGGTTGTTGGCGGTGATGGAAGCATGCTGAGTGCCAGTAGGGAACTTGCGTTAACAGGAATTCCTCTTTTGGGTGTCAACCGAGGACGCCTCGGTTTTCTGACTGACATTTATCCTGAAGATATCGAAAACAAGGTTCCATTGGTGGTTATGGGAGAATATTTGCGCGAAAGACGATTTTTGCTAGAAAGTAAAATCGTCCGCGACGGCGTTGTCATCAAATCAGGGGTAGCCCTAAACGATATTGTTTTTCATCCTGGAAAGCCACTGCGGATGCTTGAGTTTGAACTTTACGTGGATGATGAGTTTGTCTACAGCCAGAGGTCGGATGGACTTATTATATCGACACCTACGGGTTCGACTGCCTATGCTTTATCTGCAGGAGGTCCTTTGTTGTTCCCAGAGTTGGATGCGATTGTCCTGGTACCACTGAATCCTCACACTCTGAACAGCCGACCTATAGTGCTTCAAGGCGATGCGGAAATTGCGATTAGAGTGGGTTACGGTAACGAAATGGCATCACAAATAACCTGCGATGGCCATACAGACTTTGCCACGGAACCAGGAGACTTGATAACAATAGCTAAGCATAATCATCAAATAAACCTGATTCATTCGCGCGATAATAACTTTTATCGGGTCTGCAGATCCAAGCTTGGTTGGGGCAGTCGTCTGGGGGTTGCTGAAGCAAGTGAGTGACGAAGAAGGGCGAGAGTATAAATTAAGCGTTTCAAGCATGCTGAGACTGTGTTATGAGTTCCCAGCAATCTCGGTTTTAATTTTGCTTTCGTCGATTGGCTTTCTGTTAGGCACCTATGCTCTCTCTCTGAGCGTTATATTTAGCTTTGACTCTTCGGGTGACGGAAATTTTTGGCGATTTATAACACCTATCTTCCTTCATTTCGGTCTTATGCATTTTGCTTTTAATATGTTCTGGTTGGTTGTTTTGGGGGGGAAAATAGAGCGCGGTGCGGGTTCAATGCAATTATTTTTATTGGTTCTTGTCATTGGAGCCCTCTCAAATATCGGTCAATATCTGTGGTCCGGTACGGGGCAGTTTGGCGGAATGTCGGGTGCCATATACGGACTGCTTGGATATTTATATGCATATAATCAACTAGCCAGAAAGGATCTTTATTTTATACCCCCTGAACTTTTTTGGTTCATGTTGGGATGGCTGATTGTGTGCGCCTCTGGAATCTTGGAGATGTTACTAGGAATTAGGATTGCAAATGCTGCTCATTTGTGCGGTTTAATGGCAGGAGGCTTTCTTGGTATTATATTTGGCCTAACTCAACTTGATCAGAAGCTGCACTGATCCCTATTGATCAAATATCAAAACCTTATGAGCACTTGACGATGGATTTTTTACAACTTGCTGAAAGTCTGACCCCAGAAATTTATGAGGTATTCAAACGCGCTATCGAACTAGGCACGTGGCCTGACGGGCGCATACTAACAATAGAGCAAAAACAAATTTGCATTCAAGCAATAATGCTTTATGAAGAGCGAAAGCCAGTCGAGGAGCGGAGCGGTTTTATGCCACCGATCAAGAAGGGTTGCGTTAAGCTCAAATCTTGATAGAACTTGGTGGATTTCTTTCTAAGCGATTTTTTCGAAAGAATTCTTGGATTCAGAGACGGAACAAGTGATTGTTAAAAAATTAACCTTAGGAGTATTTAGTGAAGGATGCGCTAGCTAGACCAATCTATCTGAATGAATATTCACCCTCTGATTATCTTATCGATTTTACGGAGTTGTGCATAACTTTAGATAGCAAAATTACAACTGTTGCAGCAAAACTTATTGTAAAGAGAAATCCAATCGCTTCAACCGTCGCGGGTGACCCGGCACTTGTGCTTGACGGCAGTTCAAATATAGAACTGCGCAGCATCAAGCTGAACGGCGAGGAACTCGGTGCAGATCGTTACCTAAGAGAAACAGAAACGCTTACGATTTGGGGTGTTGAAGATTCGTCAGTTATAGAAACGATTGTGGTCATTGAGCCCGAAAAAAATACTTCCCTAAATGGGCTCTACAAGTCTCGAAAAATGTATTGCACGCAGTGTGAAGCTGAGGGTTTTCGAGAGATAACATTCTACTTGGACCGGCCTGACGTGTTGTCTGAGTTTACAACTACGATAATCGCTGATAAGGCTGATTATCCAGTGTTGTTATCAAATGGTAACCAAATATCGCGCAAGGACCTTGAAAATGGCAAGCATATGGTCACTTGGCATGATCCTTTTAAGAAGCCTTCTTATCTATTTGCACTCGTTGCAGGAGACCTCAGTGTTGTAGAGGACGAATATCTGACCTGCGGTGGTCGCCTTGTTGCGCTAAAGATTTTTGTTGAGGCGAAGGATATAAACAAGTGCAGCCATGCTATGGTTTCACTAAAGAAAGCGATGCGATGGGATGAGGAGACCTATGGTCGCGAATATGATCTGGACATTTTTATGATTGTTGCTGTAGATGATTTCAATATGGGAGCAATGGAGAATAAAGGCCTAAATATCTTCAACACCTCCTGTGTGCTTGCCAATCCAGATATTTCGCGAGACGCTGATTTTCAGCAAATTGAAGCAATCGTTGCTCATGAGTATTTTCATAATTGGTCTGGTAACAGAGTTACATGCAGAGACTGGTTCCAATTAAGCCTCAAGGAAGGATTCACTGTTTTCAGGGATGCTCAATTTTCTGCGGATATGAACTTTCCGATCGTCAAGCGAATTCAGGATGCGGCGTACATCCGAACATATCAGTTTGCGGAAGATGCAAGTCCGATGTCGCACCCGGTTCAACCAGACTCCTATGTGGAGATAAATAATTTCTATACCCTTACCGTATATGAAAAGGGCGCTGAGATAGTTGGCATGCTTCATACGCTGCTTGGCAAAGAAGTTTTCAGGCTTGCCACAGATCTGTATTTTGATCGGCATGATGGGCAGGCTGTCACGATCGAAGAATTTGTCATGGCGATGGAAGATGTTAGCGGTCGGGATCTGACTCAGTTTAGGTTATGGTATAAACAATCGGGCACCCCAGAAGTTGAAGTGAAGAGCGACTATTCTCCTGATAATCGAGAGCTTACCTTGGCATTTAATCAACATTGTCCCGACACGCCAAACCAGACAGAGAAGCAACCATTTCTTATCCCTATTCGGCTTGGGTTTCTTGACGAAAAAGGGAATGCAGTTGAGTTAAATTCGACTGGAGAGAAGGAGTCAATCATCGAAATTACTGAAAGCGCTCAAGAAGTAGTCTTTAAAGGAGTTGACGCTAATTGTGTGCCCTCCCTGCTAAGAAGTTTCTCGGCGCCTGTCAAGATTTCGTACCCATACTCAATAAGTGAGTTGGCTCATTTGATGAAACATGATTCTGATGGTTTTAATCGTTGGGATGCTGGCCAGAAGTTAGCAATCAAGATTCTGCAATTACAGGTCAATAACTTTCTAAGCACAAAACCTTTTGAAATTCATGAGGAACTGGTCGAAGCATACCACGAGCTAGTTTTAGACCCAACCATTGATGATGCAGTCCTAGCTTTAATGTTGCAGTTACCCGGTGAGGCCGCGCTTGGAGAAGCTTCAGATCCAACGGATCCAATTGCGATATACAAAGCACGTGAATTTGTGAGGCAGGTCATAGCATCGGAACTTGAGCGCCCGCTTGAGGACATTTATCTAAGAAGCAAGCAAGTGGACCGCTACACTCCACACAAGAGTCAAATTGGGAGAAGAAGCCTAAAGAATACCGCTCTAGATTATTTAATGCTTACGGGTTCAGGTATAGATCTCGCCTGGAGGCAATTTCAGGAGGCGGATAATATGACCGATATGGCGGCAGCTCTGAGCGCCCTGACGAACTGTCCTGATGCAAAAGATTATGCTGAACAAGCTCTTGAGCAGTTTGAAGGTCGCTGGAATGACGAGGCGTTGGCGATGAATCTTTGGTTTTCGATACAAGCAAAGAATCCTCAAGATGGAGGTCTGAAACGGGTCACGAGTCTGCTAGATCACCCTCTCTTTAGTATGAAAAATCCCAACAAGGTGCGATCTGTCCTTGGGACTTATTGTCAGCATAATCTAATTAATTTTCATCAGCCTGAGGGCGATGGGTATGAGTTCCTAGCAAATAAAGTGCTCGAACTCAATGAAATTAATCCGCAAATTGGGGCGCGCCTGGTAACCCCACTTGCTAGATGGCGCAAATATGCTTCGCCTCATAATTTGCTGATGTTCGGTGCGTTGAAAAGGATAGATGCCTACTCAGGACTTGCAAAGGATATTCGGGAGATAGTTAGCAAGTCGCTTTAATCTTTTAATTTCCGATTTTTGGTACACGGATTTTATCCACGAGGTCCATCACAGTTGAGGGTGGTGCCTTTGTAACGCGGCTCACGAATCCTGCAACGACAATATTTAGAGCCATACCTATGACACCGATACCTTCGGGCGAAATGCCGAATAGCCAAAATTCTGAGGTATTTAATTCGCTCGCTATAAATTTGAAGAAAACGATATAGAAAAACGTGAACAAAAGACCGGCCAGCATGCCAGCGATAGCGCCCTCTTTTGTAACTGACTTGCTAAATATGCCTAAAAGAAGGGCGGGAAAGAGAGATGCGGCGGCAAGACCAAATGCAAAAGCTACAACTTGTGCTACAAATGCCGGAGGATAAATCCCAAAAAGGCCAGCAATGCAGACAGTGATTGCCGCAGAAACACGCGCATACCTGAGCTCCTGTTCGTCGCTGATATTGGGTTTAAGAGTTTTTCTCAAAAGATCATGAGAGACCGCGCTGGAGATTACAAGTAATAATCCTGCAGCTGTGGAAAGTGCTGCTGCTATGCCGCCTGCAGCGACCAAAGCAACGACCCAGCTTGGTAGTCCTGCAATCTCAGGATTGGCTAAGACTATTATATCGCGGTCAATATAGATCTCATTTTGATTCTCGCTTGATCGATTCACGACAAGGCGTTCGCCCAGGGATCCACGTTGCTCAGAGAAGGCCGGCTTAGACGGGACCAGTGCGTTACCAACACTATATTGAATTCGGTCGTCTTTATTTTTGTCTCTCCAGGCTACCAATCCGATATCTTCCCATTGAGTAAACCATTTTGGCACCTCGGTATAGGGTGTTTCATGCAAACTATCTACCAGATTAAGTCTTGCAAAAGCCGCCACTGCTGGCGCAGTGGTGTAGAGCAAAGCGATGAATACCAATGCATATCCCGCTGAAAGTCTAGCATCCGAAACCTTGGGTACCGTAAAAAAACGCACCAGGACATGAGGCAGACCTGCCGTGCCAAACATGAGCGCAGCGGAAATAGCAAGCAAATCAATGGTTGCTCGGCTTCCCTCTGTATAAGCATTAAAACCCAAATCTAGGAGGACTACATCGAGTTTTTCAAGGACATAGAGGCCTGAGCCATCATCAAGGTGAGATCCAAATCCTAATTGAGGAACTGGATTGCCTGTAATCAGAAGTGAAATAAATATTGCAGGCACCATGTAGGCGAAAATCAACACACAGTATTGAGCGACTTGCGTATAAGTTATCCCCTTCATGCCCCCGAGCACTGCGTATAAAAAAACTATGCCCATGCCAATAATTACGCCGGTAGTTACCTCGACCTCCAGAAAACGAGAAAATACAATGCCGACACCTCGCATCTGCCCGGCGACATATGTAAAGGATATAAAAATTAGACAAATTACGGCTACGATTCTTGCAGTCTGTGAGTAGTATCGTGTCCCGATAAAGTCAGGGACGGTAAAGTGGCCAAATTTTCTCAGGTATGGTGCAAGTAGCAATGCTAGTAACACGTAACCTCCGGTCCATCCAAGGAGATACACGCTTCCATCTCGTCCCATAAAGGCTATTATTCCAGCCATTGATATGAATGAGGCCGCGCTCATCCAATCTGCTGCGGTCGCCATACCGTTGACAAGGGGATTGACTCCACCGCCAGCGATGTAAAAATCTCTAGTTGAAGCGGCCCTCGTCCATACTGCAATCCCAATGTAGAGAGCGAAGGAGGACCCTACTAGAAGGTAAGTAAGGATTTGGGTGCTCAAGTCTGATCCTGCTCTGTCTCATCATCAACGCCAAACTTTCTGTCGATTGCATTCATCCGCCAAGAATAGTAAAAAATCAATACAATATATACCAAAATGGAACCTTGCTGCGAAAACCAGAACCCCAGCCTAAAGCCAAACAAGTGAAATTGATCCAGCCAGTCTACAAAAACGATACCAAATCCAAACGACACCATTAGCCAGATTAGTAGTAACTTACCTAGAAGTGCTAAATTAGCCTTCCAATATGCCGTGTTTTGGTCACTTTTCTCTCGATTATTCATGATGGATTTTTAGAGAAATTTTGATTAAAAGGTTTGATCGCGTAGCGCTGAAACAATTCCAGCCTAAAGACCACACCATCCTACCACCTGAATTATTTTTTATCGAGAAGTATCTTGAGGGTAAAGAGGCTGCAGACCAAGCTGTTTCTTTGGATCAGCATGAGTGGCCTCTTTGGAGTGCATTTTTAACCGCTCAATTATGAGATTCTGATCAGACATCGCTGTTGATTCTGCATGGTATAGATGCTGATCGAGTTGAGAAAATCCTTGGCTTAGAACAGGATCATTAAGCTTTGATGCTAAATCTTGCAGGGTAACAGACGACGAATTTTGCAGAACCAATTGACCCCACTTAAGTAGATTGGCTCGGGCGTCGAATAGATCGTTTGCTTGCATTTGTTTTTGAATTGCAATTACGAGCTGCTTCATGCTCGCTTGCTTTGAGTGGGCGGGTTTGGAAGGGAGCATTGCTTCGAAGCTGTCTTTCCTTGTTCTCCACAAAAGCAGCGCTATCAAACCACAGAGTAACAAGACGTTTGCGCTGAGTGAAAGAGTTAATAATTGGAAAGTTCGAGAATTCCAAGAAATGTCATTCTCATCCTCAGTAAGTGACATAATGATTGTTTTGTCCTGTTGCAAAGGGGGATTAGACATATTTGCAAAATCTGCACTTGATTGCACATTTAGAGTGCGGCTCTCTACAATGGTCGTTTCTATCTTCTTGGTTAGTGTATTCCACCAGTTGACCTCGATTGATGGAAGGGTAATTTGGCCCTCTCGTTTTGGTACCAAAGCCATTGATTCTATGCGAACGCCGAGCGTCCCGTTATTAGTCTTTCTTGTCTCAATTTGGGCTTGGTCAGGATATAACCTGAAGTCTGAGCTGGATGGAAGCTCGAGCGGATTAATTTGGGCCCCAGTCTGACCCTCTGCAGTCATAGTAATGGTCCTCGTGATGGGTTCACCCACGCGAAGCTCTCCCAAGTCACCATTCCAGGTTTCTGTTAATTCCACTTTAGAACTGGGCAACCACTGAAAACTCGGAACTTGCGTTGGTCGATTGAGTACTTTAATCATTTTTTCTTCTGTTGCGCGGATTACTTGACTTCCTCTCCGATTGAAAAGACCAAATTGTCGTCTTGTCGGAACTTCAAATGCACCAAAGCGTTGGGATGGTATACTCATCATGCCACTAACTTGTGGGAAAATTGCGTAACGCAACTCAATTACCAGATAGTCTCTACCATCAATCCGCTTTTGGAATTGGTTCTCGGCGACCTGCTCAATTACCGCATCCTCAAGAACCAGCGGCGTCAGGCTGTAGTCAGTTAAAGACACAGAGGTGTAGAGTCGCTGCGTAAGTAGAAGCTGTTCCTGCACATATGAGGTTTTTTTGTCTATGATGGTTTCAGAAAAAATTGCTTGTGCTGCTGGCTTTTGGTTCGTTAATGCAGAAGCTTTACTAACCTGAACTTCTATTGCATTACTAACATGACCAGCGTAATTCAACGATGGTATCAGAAGTTTCCCTGTCGCCAGAGGAAGCAGGGTTAGGTTCCAGTCCGTATAAGATTCGGCTTGCCCATTGCTCCATGTATACTGCTGCTGTCTATTTGTCGAAATAATCTCAAAATCTGTCTTTAGACTACCAAAATCCGGTTCATTCATCTGGGCTTGTCCGCCATATCGAATAGTCAATTCAAGCGTTTCATTCTCATAGATCTCGGTTCGGTCGGCAGTTGCGGTCAACATTGCAAATACTGGTGAATTGTAAATAAAAAAAAGCAAAACAATGGTGAGGAATTTAAAAATGGAATCCCTCTTATTATAGGCTATGTTAGTTATATTCATTTTTCGTAAAATCTCATTACGCGTCATTATCCTGAATTCTTGTAATCAGTAACGCCCTGATTGTTCATCATTGGGCGGTCTTGGCCGCCTTGGCTGGTTAGCGCGCTGTCGAGCTTGGTGCTGAAATTTGGCTCTCAGAAGGCCGCCGGGATCATCAGGCACACTGCGAAGTAGCTGTTCTAATTCTTGCTGAGATTGCTCCTCATTAGCCTGTGCCATTGCATTTACATCATCTTGTCTTGAGGTGTCATCCTGTCGTTCTTCCGAGTCGGATTCGTTCTGGGTTTGTTTGGAATCTTGCTCGGATGATTGTGGAGCATCATTCTCGCTATTGTCTTTATTTCCTTGCTCGGAATTGGGTTGGTTGCGGTCGTCCCTTGATTCATTATCTTGAACTCTCTGCTTATTTTTTTCTTGACTACCGTTTTTATTTTGATCCCTATTATCATCTTTATTTTGGTTTTGTGTCTCCTTTTGATCTTGTTGTTGCAAAAGATCTTCTAAGAGGCCTTTGTTAAAGATAGCGTCTTCAAGGTTTGGTTCAATTTCTAAGGCGCGCTCATAAGCTTCAATGGCGGCTTCATAGTCACCTGACCGCGCCAGGCTATTGCCCTCGTTGTAGTAGGAATCAGTTTCCTTTAAACCCGTTTTCTCACGAAAGTTCTTTGTGGCATCCGCATAATCACCGGCTCTGTAGGCTGCAGTAGCTTTCCAAGCGGGATTTTCAAATAGTGATTGTGCTCTAGCGGCATCTCCCTCTTCGAGAGCTTTTGCCGCCTGCTGATCAGGACGTTGCCATAGGTTATTCCAATCAAGGGATACGCTTTCCTCTGGATAAAGCAGAGGCAAAACCAGAATTATAACCAAGCTGCCGCGCCTAAAAGCACTTAGTATAAAAGGTAGCAAGAAAATTATTAATAGGTAACCTCGATCGTTCCAAGTATCGAATGTTCGTTCTAGCTCGCGAGTTTTTTCCGCTACAGGCATGTCACTTAAAGCAATAAGCGCATTGATATCCCTCTCATCATGAGATAGTGATTGATACACGCCTTGATTGTTTTCAGCCAGCTTTTTCAGATCTTGAGAGTTGATTTTCGGTATCAATATTCCCCCGCGGTTGTCCTTTAAAAAGCCTCCATATGGCAATGGTATAGGGGCTCCCGCTGGAGTGCCAATTCCCAAGACCGAAAGTCGAAAGTTGCCTTCTTTTCTTAAAACATCGGTTATTGTTGGTATTGCGGAAGATGCAACCTCATCGGTGATAAGGATCAGATCGGCTTTCTTAAAGCCGCCATGCTTGACAATTGCCAATGCAGAATCAACTGCCTCCTCTACGTTGCTACCGTATTCAGGCATAATAGATGGCTCCAGAGAGTTAACCATACTCATTATTGTATTGGTATCTTCCGTGAGAGGAGACACGACGTGAGCGCTACCAGAGTAGACAATCAGAGCCGTGTAGCCCTCCCTGCGCGCAGAGAGTATGTCGATCAGTTTGAACCTAGCCCTAACTAGGCGGCTAGGTTTACTGTCTTGGGCGAGCATTGATGGCGAGAGGTCAAGCAGTATTACCATTGCAGACTCTTTTTTGTGGACTGGCTGAGGAGTTTGTTCCCAAGCGGGACCGGCTAGTGCTAGACACGCAAGTAACCATGCAAGAGACCAAAAATAAGTTTTGAGCGATTCATGCTGGCGGGATTTCAGGCTATTGTCATGAGTCAGGTAGCTTATCAATTCTGGATTGATAAGCTTCTTCCAGTTTCCCAAGCTATATTGCTTCCACCGATAATATACCCAAAAGATCAGAACGGGCAGTAGACCAAGGAGCCAGATCGGCCTTAAAAAATGGAATTGGCTTAACATATCACTGAAAACCATTCTTTTTTCCATTTAATACGAAGAGGATAAGCGCTGATAAAAAAGATAGTCCGAGTGGCCAGTGAAAAAGTGATGCGATTGGGCGTATTGTCTCTGCTGATTGGTCTATGGGTTCAAGTTCGTTAAGTCTTTCATAAATTGTTGACAACTCTGCTGGGTTTCGCGCCCTAAAATATTGACCGCCTGTCGTCCGAGCGATATCCGTGAGTGTGTTCTCATCAAGATCCGCTGATGGGTTGGTGGTTGTTTGCCCAAATAAACCCCATTCCTCAAGACGTTCTCCACCAATTCCAATAGTATAGATTATTACATTTGATCTTGCCGCTAAGTCAGCCGCTTTGAGTGGATCAAGCTCCCCTGAGTTGTTCGCTCCATCTGTCAAAAGAATCATAACCCTATGATTGTCGGGTCTATCTTGGAGCCGCTTTATTCCGATCCCTATCGCATCTCCAATGGCCGTGCCTTGCCCAGCGAAGCCTATTTCAGCCTCATATAGGAGGCTTTGCATGGTCCTTCGGTCAAAGGTCAAAGGTGTCTGAAGATAAGCTTTCTCTCCAAACAATATTAACCCAAGACGATCGCCGTTGCGCTCTAGAACGAAATCTCCAACAACGCCCTTCACAGCAACCAATCGATTGACTAGTTTGCCCCCGAGTTGCATGTCCTCTCTCTCCATACTCCCTGATATATCAACCGCTAAAAGGATGTCACGCCCTGATGTTGGCAAAGATACAGGCTCTCCGACCCAAACAGGCCTTGCTAGTGCTGAAAGAGTAGAAATCCAGCAGGTATATAGGAGAGCAAGTAGCATGAGTTTTTTCCAGTTCGAATGTTGTTCGATTTTTCCAGTCCCTACTATCGCTGCAAGGGCAGGCGCTCGCAGAGCAAGCATGGTTGTCTGCTTCGGATTACGCAGAAGCCGGTAAGCAATCGGTATTGGAAAAAGACAGAGAACCCATGGCCAGACTAAACTCAGCATTCAATCCATTCCTCGCACGCGGTGCTGCTTGATCCATAGTCTCGCATCTGACTCCAGTGATGTAGAAAGTTCCGCACAATACTCAAGATCATACTGGTCTGGGGTTGCATAAAGGATCATGCCTAATTTTTGAGGGTCGCAGAGAAAAAGAGACTGGTTACTGGTCTCTCGGAGAAACTCAAGAAATGCGGCTATTGGAAGACTGGCGATATTTTCCTCTCTGGTGGCGGTATTTGCTGTTTGTCTCAATAGAAGAAATAGATATTGGATCTTGTGGCTATGTTGTTGAGTAGCCAATATATCATCCAATTTCTTCAGCGCCTCGAGTCGGTAGATGCGGCCTCGATGTCTTCTCAGCGAGAATCTCGTTATTAGGATAGCGCAAATTAAGACTATCAAAGCTAGCACCCACCAACCTGGAGCAGGCGGCCAGAAAGGTATTGCCTCTGGTGAGTGGATGTCGCGCAATTTAGCTAGAGGATCAGGTTCATTCATTTTAATCTAAACTAGCATCATGCTCGTCTTCGGCGTTTGCCATAAGTTCTACCTAGAATGGACATGATATTCTCTGATGTGTTAAATGTTAACAGATCGCCTCCTAATTTTTCGGCTAGTGCTTTGATTTGATCGCAACGGGTTCGAAATAAATTTGCATAACTTTGGCGGAGAGATGAATTTCTGCTGTCTAGCAGTGTTTTATTCTTACCATCGCTGACTGCATAAATGGACGGTGGAGGCAACTCAACCTCTAGGATGTCATAGACATGGCAGAAATTCACTCTCGCTAATCGAGCGATGTCGAAAAGATGCTTAGAACAGTCTTCATCTAGATCGTTGAAATCGCTAATGATAAAAAGTGTCGAACCCGGCAGAACCAGTTGTTTTGACTCTTGTAGTATGCCTTTTAGGGTGAAATTTTCTTCCTGCAAGTTCATAAGTTCCTTGGAAAAACTATGGAGTGAGTGAATATATTGTAGTACAGCATGATGGTTTCTTTTTGCCCTGACATCCACATGCCGTTGTTGCCCAAAGATTAACCCTCCGACGCGATCATTTGCTGCCAAACCAGCCCAAATAAGAGTTGCTGCGATTTTACAGGCTACGACTGATTTCAGCTGTTGGCTTCCAAAAAACATTGCCCCACGAAGATCTGTGATTACCAATATAGGTCTTTCACGCTCTTCGCTGAAAACTTTGGTGTGCGCGACCTGGGTGCGAGCAGTTACTCGCCAGTCGATGCTTCGGATGTCATCTCCGGGCCTATATATGCGTACCTCTTCGAAGTCCATGCCTCTGCCTCGCCAACGTGACTTGTGAGTCCCACTGATTTGTTGTCGCGCCAAAGGATTTGGGAAATTGGTTAGCTCCCTAGCTCCATAACGGAGCTTAATCAGTGATTTTTGACTTGCTATCGCTGGGTTGGATTCAGCATTTTCAAGCTTTGAATGATCTAGCATGAGGAACCGGCACTTAGGCCGTTGGCACCATTTCAATGAGTTGGTCGATCACTTGTGTCACAGAAATTCCGTTGGCTTCTGCTTCAAAACTCATTATTAGGCGATGCTTGAGCACGTCATGCGCCACGCTTCGCACATCATCAGGGGTTACAAAATCGCGACCATTAAGCCATGCAAGGGCTCGACTGCATCTGTCTAAAGCAATTGTTGCTCGGGGACTTGCGCCATAATCAAGCCATGATTCTAGGTTTCCACCATAACTTGCAGTATTTCTTGTAGCTAAAACGATTTGCACCAGATAATTTTCGACTGGTTTCGCCATATGAACCTTTAGAACCTGTCTACGAGCTTCCAATATTGTTTTTTGATCAACTTTAGAAAAGTTCTCCAACACCTCCTCCAATGTTTCTTTTCTGGATAATTCGAGGATCAGGCGCTCTGTTTCTGGCGCGGGATAGTCAACCGAAACATGCATCAGAAAGCGATCCATCTGTGCCTCAGGCAGTGGATAGGTCCCCTCTTGTTCGATTGGATTCTGAGTGGCCATTACTAAAAATAATTTGGGAAGATCATAGGTGTTTTTCCCAACCGTTATTTGCCGTTCCGCCATTGCCTCCAGAAGAGCCGATTGAACTTTGGCTGGGGCTCTATTTACTTCGTCGGCTAAAACCAAGTTGTGAAACAATGGTCCCGACTGAAACTCAAATCGGTTTTCCTGTGGCCGGTAAATGTCGCTCCCAGTTATATCTGCGGGTAGCAAGTCTGGTGTAAATTGGATGCGGTGGAAATCAGCATCTAAGCCCTCCGAGAGGGTCTTGATCGCTTTAGTTTTAGCCAACCCGGGAGCGCCTTCAACAAGCAGATGGCCGTCTGCCAAAAGAGCTATGATCAGTCTCTCCACCAACGTCTCTTGACCTAAGATTTTGCTACTTAGCCATTTCTTCAATTGGTTGATTCGCTCTTGCACCAGTTTGCTCCCTAATGTCTTGTTTGACTCGTTTTTAGATATGTAGTTGATTGTAATCTCGTCTGACAATTGCAAATTAATTTATACCGACAAAAAATTCGGTTTTACACTGCGCTACAACCTATTATAGTTGCTTTAGGCGAGCAACGTCTGTCTGCGCAGACAGAACAATGCTCTCGGCCCTTTTCATGTGTAATTTCTGTTTGCGGCCTCGCCAAGAGTTTCGAGGTTCAATTAGGCTCGCAGCTACAAAATGTTACCGGAGGCGAAATATTAGCGATGGAAAATAAAAAAAACAATAACCGACCTCAGCTGCTCAGAGCCTTAGCGTCTCTCTCTACCCAGCACGTCGATGAAATTGATAAAACAAATTTTGATAATTTCGTCGATCACACTGTAAAAAAACATCTCGATATGGATTACCTCAACAGGCCACTGGAGACAATTTTCTGGAACATCTATGGACTTTATAAATTTGTACGAGTGTTCGATTCAGTAGCTAGCAGTAACGGGATTTATCGCGGACAATTCATGGGATTTAACCCTGACCGCCATGAGGACGGCTGGGTTTCTGGGCATTCTGTAATATATGTCAATCAGTTGGACAAACCGTTCTTAGTGGATTCATTGCGTATCGCATTAAATTCGAGTGGAGAAAAAATATATAGCCTCAGAAGCACGCCATTATGGATCAAACGGAATGAACAAGGCCTCATGGTCTCAATGTCATCTGAACACATGCCTGATGCTTCACTTGAGGCACTTATAACGATAGAAATAGAGCGTTGTGATGATGAACAATTGAAGATTGTATCGAAACAGTTGCTAAATGTCCTCAGTGACGTCGAGTTAGTGGTGAATGATTTCGAGGAGGTCCGAAGAGATCTTAGAACTCTAATTGATGATATTCAACTTTTAGCGCCTAAAACGAGTGATCGTGACGAGTGTGTTGAATTCTTGGAGTGGATGGACTCGGGGGCGTTTGTATTTCTGGGAAGCATACAATTTGCGCTCGAAAATCGGGGTGAGAAGACTTTCCTAACCGAGGCTATCGATAGCAGGAAGGGTTTATTTAATCGGTTAAGTTCAGACACGAGAGAGCAATGCCTGGCAGATCTTAGTGATGGAGTAAGTTCGTTTTATGAGACAGACCAGGTTCTATCATTTGGGAAGTCTTCAACCCGTTCCTCCGTGCATCGAAGCGCATACTCTCACTACGTTGTTGTAAAACGTTTTGATGAGGCCGGTCAACCTGTAGGCGAGGCTCGCTTTTTAGGGCTTCATACCTCTCAGTTCTATGACTACAGTTCGGGTCGCATTCCTATCCTTCGTAGCAAAGTGGATAACCTGTTGGAGAATTCAGGTTTTCAAAAAGGGAGCCACGATTATAAGGCACTTAGCGCTATCGCTGAGTCGTTTCCTAGAGACGAATTGCTGCAGATGCCACAGGATGCTCTGCTGGAAATGGCGATAGGCATATGGCAAATCTATCAGCGAAACATGACAAAAGTTTTTACTTATTCCGACCCCTTTAAAAAGTTTGTTAGCTGCTTGATCTTTTTGCCTCGCGAATCTTTTAGTTCGCGAATAAGAGAGAGGGTTCAGCGCGCTGTCGAGAGCTTTCTTGGCGCATCAGATAGTACGTTTGTCAGTTTTTTTCTTCCCGAATCGATGTTGGTTCGTGTGTATATGGTTTTTCCTGTCATCGGTTTCAGTTTTGAAACCGATGATGCAGGCAGGCTAGAGGAAATCATTGAGAGCATCACTGCAAACTGGATCGGTGAGCTTAATAATTTGGCGCTAGAAGAAATCGGTGAGCAAAGAGGCCTGACCTTTTCAAGGAAATATGCGAACAGCTTCTCGGAAGCCTACAAGGAACAATACAAACCTGTCCATGCATTAAGGGATATTTCTGTACTGGAATCTTTGACAGAGTCCAAAAAACTGTCTGTTGACCTGAGGCCATTGGAAACTGGCTTGCAGCTAAAGCTGTTTCATGCAAAGGAGCCGATCGCTTTGTCAAGCATGATTCCGATACTTGAAAATCTGGGTTTTCATGTCCTGATGGAACGACCACATGAAATAACTATGCGACAGCAGTCATCTGTCTGGTTGCAAGATTTCCTTCTTAAACTTACTTTGAATATTGACGTAGACTTTTATTCTATCGCGAAAGACTTCGGTCAAGCACTAGAAGCAATATGGTCCGGTGTTGCGGAAAATGATCGATTTAATCGGCTGGTGCTTGGGGCGAGTTTAAGTTGGAGAGAGGTCGCGCTGTTGAGACTTTATTCTCGGTACCTGAAGCAACTCGGAATTTCATATAGCCAAGATTTCATTGCGGATACGCTGTCTGCGCACGCTGGGTTATCGAAAGCCTTGTTTGCGCTTTTTGGAGCTATGTTTGACCCGCAGTCAGCCCACAATGAAGATCAGGGCAATGAGCTACAGAGTTTAAGGCAGGATATTGAAAAGAGTTTAGAAAGTGTTTTGGACATAAGCCATGATAAGGTCTTTCGAGCTTATTTGCAGGTTATTGAAGCCACTAAACGCACCAATTTCTATCAATTACAATCTGACGGTCTTCCCAAACCCTTTTTGAGTATAAAAGTTGCTACAGGAAAAATTAGTATCGCGCCGGAGCCTCGACCAGAGAGCGAAATATTTGTGTACTCTCCTGAATTTGAGGGTGTGCATCTTCGCATGGGAAAGGTTTCTCGTGGAGGCCTGCGCTGGTCAGATCGACTTGAAGACTACCGTACAGAGGTGCTTGGGCTCGTGAAAGCACAGCAAGTGAAAAATGCAGTAATTGTTCCGAGTGGAGCAAAAGGTGGTTTTGTAATTAGAAACTCTCCTTTTGCCGTCCGTCACGAATCACCTTCAGATAAAGGCGAAGCTATCTATAAACTTTTCATTCAGGCGATTCTTGATATTACTGACAATTTTGTCTCAGGGGCAGTGGTTGGGCCGGAAAATGTGGTAAGGACCGATGGCGATGATCCTTATCTGGTAGTGGCAGCCGATAAAGGTACTGCCACGTTCTCGGATTTAGCCAACAATGTTTCAAACCAGCAGCAGTTTTGGTTGGGAGACGCTTTTGCTTCTGGAGGATCAAATGGCTATGACCACAAAGCCATGGGCATCACGGCGCGAGGTGCTTGGGTTGCTGTCAAAAGGCATTTTCATGAGCTTGGAATGAATATCCAAGCCGAGGATTTCAGTGTAGTTGGAATTGGTGATATGTCTGGTGATGTTTTTGGAAATGGTATGTTGTTATCGAGGCATATCAAATTAGTTGCAGCTTTCAATCACTTGCATATTTTTATTGATCCCGATCCCGATTCTGAGCGAACTTACAGGGAGCGTGAACGGTTATTTAATCAACCTCAGAGCGGATGGGATGACTTTGATCGATCGCTACTTTCAGACGGAGCACGAATATTTTCTCGCAAAGATAAGACTCTCGAGTTGACGCAGGAGATTAAACAACGTTTTGACATAAATGCAGATCGTGTAACGCCGGCTGAGCTTATTTCCGCGCTGCTGTTAGCCCGTGTTGATTTACTTTGGAATGGTGGTATCGGAACCTACGTGAAATCTAGCGATGAAAGTGACGCCCAGGTTGGGGACAAGATCAATGATGAATTAAGAGTAGATGGTCGTGACCTGCGTTGTAAAGTTTTAGGTGAAGGAGGTAATCTAGGAATCACACAACTGGGAAGGGTTGAGTATAGCTTAATGGGAGGCTTGTGTAATACAGATTTTATTGACAATGCTGCTGGCGTGGATTGCTCTGATCACGAGGTGAATATCAAGGTTCTGCTGAACTCGAGGCTGCGAAGCGGCGATCTAAATATTGGGGCAAGAAATGAACTCCTTGCTTCGATGACTAAATCGGTGGCAGAAAAGGTGCTTAAAAATAACACGCGCCAGACACAAGCTATAAGCATTGCCCTTCATCGAGGCAGAGAACAATATCCTGAATATGACCGTTTCATGCTCTGGTTAGAGAGTTCGGGAAAACTAGACAGAGACATAGAGTTTCTTCCAAAAAAGGACGAACTGTTGGAGCGTTTTGCTGGTGGAGGGAATCCTTGGACTAGACCAGAGTTAGCTGTCTTAATATGTTATTCGAAAGTGATGTTGAAAGAATCTCTTATGGATGTGGACTTGCTGAACGATGCTTGGCTTGCTGATTCTGTGGAAAAGGCTTTCCCAAGAATGCTTGTAGAGTATCTTGGTGGGGCCGTTTCTTCGCATCCGTTGGCCAATGAGATAGCGGCCACTCAGTTGGCTAATGATCTTGTGGATCGCTTTGGATTTACTTTCCTTTTCTTTGCTGTTGAGACCGTCGGAAGCAGCCCAAGAGAGATTGTGCGTGCGTTGACGGTGGTAATAAATGTTTTAGGAATCGATCAACTCTGGCATTTAATTGAGACTGACGATGGCAACTTTTCGGCAGAGATGCAACTCGACTTATTCCACGTTCTGATCAAACTTGTCCGTCGCTCTACTATTTGGTTCTTGAGACATCGGTCTTCAGGCATTGACTGTGCTGAGAGTATTGGATTATTTGCTGAGCCGATGCAGCAACTTCTTGAAAATTGGGTTAAGTTGCAGCCTAATAGTTGGAAGGTAAAACTTCCTTGTGAGACATCCGAAGGTGAGGTCGCTGTTAACTCAATCTCAGGAATGCAGAGGTTATCGGATAACCTCTTTAGTGCTCTAGGGATAATTGATTTGGCTCTGCGTGACAATTGGCCAGTAAATAAGATTGCATCGATCTATACCATAGTTGGGGAAACGTTAATGCTCGATGATTTGATGTCGAAGATAACTGGCATAGAATCGGTTGGTCGTTGGCAAGATTTGGCGCGCGAATCTTCGATGAACCAACTCGAGCAATATCATCGAGATACGACCGCTTTATTGCTGCAAATCTGGGAGGGCAAACCAGAAGAGATAGCAGAGCTTTGGCAGCTTGCACAGGAAGCAACCATTACTAGTTGGGGAGTCATGATGTCAGAAATTCGTAAATCAGAGGGGAATGATTACCCTCTAACGACGGTCGCTTTAAATGAATTCCTTAACTTGGTGGAGGGATTGAGAAGAATCAGTCGAGAAAGAAAGTAGGCCGATACTAGCCTATGACAACCAAGCCAGGTTTTCGCATTTTAATTCAGAATGCGATTTCGATGCTGCAGCAATTATCATTAAAAATTTTATTTGAATGTTAAAGGTTGATGACCTTCTGCTGAAATGCTTGTTGATTGAATCCCGACCAGAAATCCTTTCTGCCTTCTCTCCATCCTCGAGCCCAATGATAGGCCATATTTGAATTGACTGAGAAAGGACATGCGCTTAGCGGCTTACCTTGAATGGAGGCTTGATAACCTTTCGAAAATGAACGAGATGTAAGATCTTTTTTCTTTTTTTTCATTCGCAACCTCTATTTTTCGAATTTATTACCTACGGAAGATGCTTAATATGAAGGTCGTGCAGGGTTTTATAAAGCATATTTCTCCCGAGTTGACGGTCACTTTTTGGTACTATGCATTCAAATTTCAGTCTCTAGTTAAACTAATTGAGGCCAAATTGTCGAATGTCTTGTCTTTATGTGACTGAAGTCATTCATTCCGACCTGTAATATAATTGCAATAACTTCCAATCCGTCATGGTGCAGGGATCCCTTATTTGTCTAGTTCGACGGGCTAGTATGAGAAAGTGTGAGTTAAGAGGATGTTTTGGCCGATAGATAAAATTTTCAGAAAAAAATCAAGAAATGATCAATTTTGACAAAAAAATCGTTTGTGTAGCCTTCTGCTCGAAGGGCATTGAACCACTTCTTGAGGCAGAGTTGGATCTTTTGGGTTTAGAAATTATCAAGCAAACGATAGGTGCAGTGAGCTTTAAAGGAACGCTGAGAACGGTATATGCGGCATGTCTTTGGTCGCGATTGGCCAACCGTATTTTGCTAGAACTAAAAGTTTTCAAGGTTGAAACCGCGTCACAAATATATGATGCTTGTGGCGAGATTAATTGGGAAGAACATTTTAATGTTGACCAGACTATTTCAGTTGATTTCTCGGGCACCTCTAGTTTTATTAAAAATAGTTTGTATGCATCTCAATTGGTAAAAGATGCTGTCGTAGATCGATTCCGACGCCTCACTGGTCTCCGGCCATCAGTTGATCCAGTGCAGTCCGACATTTCTATTTACGGGAAACTTAAACGCGGACGTCTGAGCGTGATGTTGGATTTGTCTGGGAAAAGTTTGCATCGACGGGGTTACAGAAAGTTTAACGTCAATGCACCATTGAAAGAGAATTTAGCCGCAGCGCTGCTCTTAAGATCGAATTGGTCAGGTATTGCAGCCAATGGTGGGGGTCTTATTGATCCGATGTGTGGTTGTGGAACTCTCATCATTGAAGCTGCCATGATTGCAGCTGATATAGCGCCAGGTTTAATGCGGCAAAGATTTGCATTCACCGCATGGTTGGCGCACGATACAAAAATCTGGGAAGAAGTCGTATCGGATGCTGAACAGAGGCGAAAAATAGGATTGCTTGGTCTTCGTCAGGAGATTCTAGGCTATGATAGTGATCCGCGAGCTGTCGGTTTTGCTAAAAAAAATATCCAAGAAATTGGTCTGCAGAAAAAAATCAATGTTGAAATTAAACCGGTTAGCCATTTGCAAAAACCAAAGTCGGAAACCGGATTGGTGATAACCAACCCTCCTTATGGTGAGAGAATTGGCGAAGCTAGTAGTTTGAAACAGGTTTACCAGCAATTTGGGCAGCGACTGCAATTGCACTTCGGCAAATGGAGAGCGGCGGTCCTCTCAGGAAATTCAGTTCTTGCGCGCGAACTGGACTTGACGCCCACTCGGCAATATCAATTTTCTAACGGGTCGATTCCCTGTAAGTTATTTTTATTTGACGATATGCATTCAAAATCTGTTGCCATTAAATACCGGATAGATGCAAGGCGTTCGCCGAAAGAAATGACTGCCGGTTCCTCGATGATAGTTAATCGGTTGGTAAAAAACCAGCGACGGTTGTCACCATGGCTAAAAAAAAATGATATTACCTGTTATCGTCTGTACGACGCAGATCTCCCGGAGTACTCCGCTGCGATCGACATCTATGGTCAGTTTATTCACGTCCAAGAATATTATGCTCCCCATACCATCGAGAGATCCATTGCACAGAAGCGTTTTCAGGAGTTGCGAGATGCGGTTGCAAGTTTTGCCCCAGAGTCTACGGAAAAGACATTCTATAAAGTTCGTTCCAGACAGCGTGGAACAGATCAGTACACCAGGATAGGAAATGGACATGGTAAACCATTAATTATTAGTGAAGGCTCTGCAAGGTTTGAAATAAATCTTGGAAACTATGTTGATAGCGGAATTTTCCTTGATCACCGCAAGATGAGACGGATTATCGGAGCCGAAGCCTTTGGAAAACGGTTCCTAAATCTTTTTTGTTACACAGCCAGCGCTACAGTCATGGCTGCCTTGAATGGGGCATTGAGTTCTCTTAGTTGTGATATGTCTAGCAATTATATCGAATGGGCTCGAAGAAATTTTCAGCTTAATAAATTGGCCATAGATCGGCACCAGTTGTTAAAGGTTGACTGCTTAGAGTGGTTGAAGAATAAGACTGAAAGCTTGGAGTATTTTGACATTATTCTGCTCGACCCTCCGACATTTTCAAATTCAAAAAAAATGTCAGTTTCTTTTGATATTCAGCGAGATCACGAGGCTATTATCAGAGCAGCTGCAAAGAGGTTGGCGCCTTGTGGGACTCTTTATTTTTCTAATAATTTTAGAAAATTTAAAATGAGTCCTAGTCTCACGGATAGATTTTTGGTTGAAAATATGACATCTGAAACGCTTGATGTCGATTTTCGACGCAATCCGCGTATTCACAATGCATGGAGGATAAAACATAAAATCTAGAAAAATTTTGAGCTATATGATGACGTTCTACCGGGATATTTGAAGCATTGCAGAATCTTTGCAGGTTTTGTTTTCTCGGATGTCCGGAGCTTTTACAGAAAAATTTTGTGAACATACGTTTTGGCTCTATGGGCTGCTAGCGAGTTTTGTCATGATCTTTTATGGCCAACTTGCGGTATGGTCTTCATGAGATACATGTGTTTTGGGTCGGTCTCTACTTACTGGCGTGCCTATATAAACAAATCCAATGATCTCCTCATTCTCTGAAATACCTAGACCGCTTCTCACTATATCGGAATAAGCGTAATCACCGGTTCTCCAGACTGAGCCAAGACCAATGGCATATAGTGCCAATCCGACATTGGTCAGAACGCTCCCAGCAGACAGTATTTGTTCAGCATGCGGGACTTTCGGATGTTCTTTTATACTTGCTATGCCGACCAATATTAAAGGCGCTCGGAACGCCTTATTTTTTGCCTTAAATAACACCTCATCATTAGGATTTGGACTTGATGCTAGAGTGTGTTTGACAAAAAGGTTTCCAAGGGCAGTGAGCCCATCTTTTTGAATGATAAGAAAACGCCAAGGCCTCAGGCGCATATGATCTGGAGCTCGCATAGACGCTTGTAATACTGTCTTTAGCTGGTGTTTAGTTGGCCCGGGTTCTTTGAGACGCGGAAAGGACTGCCTCTCAGAAATTAACGTAATAAGAGAATTATTTTCTGTTGTCCCAATTTGATCTGCCATAATCGCCCCTTTAAAAAAATTTAACTTAACGCAGAATATGGCAAAAATGCAAATTGTATTAACACAGGCGCCATCTTACATTGTAGGCTAAAAAAAGACCGCCAAAATATCCATATCTTGGCGGTGGGAAACCCAAAAGGGCGTAAGGCGTCATTTTTCAATACACGTAATGATAATCGTTATTATTACCATTATCAACAACTTTAAATTTTTTTGCCGTTTTGCTTAGGCTCAAACGCTTCTTCGATTATTACTCGCAAGTTGCCAGATACATTTTTTCGGGTAACAGCTAAATTTATATTTATGATATTCTGATTATTGGTAGCTCATGGAGGCATATCAGATGGATCTATGTTTGCACTATCAAGCATTGGCTTGCGATTTATGTCCGATATACACATTCATAGATCTTCGTGTCGAAAGCGTTGAAAATGGAATTTATCGTGCTCGTGTCCCGCTAAGTGCTAATGTCCAAAATCATCTGAAGATATTTCATGCTGGACCGATTTGGATGGCAGCTGAGTATTTGGGAGGACTTATAGTGCTTCATAATACTGACGTGAAAAAATACCAACCTGTAGTCTCAGGTCTGGACATTAAGTTCATCCGCCCAGCTTTGGCTGATATAGTTTCCGAGGTTATATTTTCAAAAAAAGAAGTCGACAAAATGCGAAAATCGCTCGACTTGAGAGGGCGTTATGACTTTACGACTAACATTGTCGTAAAGGACACAAATGCTAACTTAGTGGCAGAAGCAGAGGGCAACTACTCAGTCAAAGATTTCTCCAATCTTTTGGGGGCCAATTGACGAGTATTAATATTTTATAAGAATTTAGATAGCTTGATAAGAATTCTTCTGAGTAATAAATAACTTCTTAGTAAAAGAAATATGTTCATATTAAATTGATGAGGGAGAAAAGATTGTTTAAGCTTGAGATTGTTCCAAGAACTGGGAAATCAAACGAGTTTTTTCGCCTTAAGTTTTGAATAGAGATTTTCGATGAAAACTCAACTGACACTGTATATTGGCAATAACTGTCATCTCTGTAGCCTGGCTGAGCAAAGATTAAAGCCGTTGTTAATGAGAAACGAGTTGCGTCTTCTAAAGATCAACATTTGTAGCGATCCAAATTTGCAAGATACTTTTGGCCTCCGTATTCCTGTTCTGAAATTACCATCTGGAGAGGAACATAATTGGCCATTCAACTGGGCAACAATAGAGGCCATACTGGATGAATCTCAATGATGATGTTGTGCCACATATCGGTCGATCGCATTGGAAAAGTTAATTTGGTTAGACTTTGAAAATGAAGTTTCACCACTAGAATGCATGCCGCTCGCACGCATGGTTGACATGAAATCTCTAATGTTAAGTCTCTCCCGCACGTTCTCGACCGTGTAAAGTTTTCCTCGGGGATCGAGCGCGCTGGCGCCTTTCGCTATCGCATCAGCTGCTAAAGGAATATCAGCGGTAATAATCAAATCACCGGGTAAAGCTTTATCTAAAATATACTCGTCAGCTTTATCGATACCTTGGCCCACCTCTATGGTTTTGATATTCGCTATTCGCGGAGCGGTTATTGGCCTGTTCGCAACAAATGCGATAAAGATTCCGGTGCGGTTAGCAAGACGAAAAAGGATTTTTTTAATCGGTTTTGGGCACGCATCTGAGTCGACATAGATTTTCATAAGGTATTTTTTCTCAATGATTATGATACTTTGGCCTGAGTTTAAAACTCGGGCATTATCTCACTTTAATGAAGCCTTTTCATATTCATGGCTTGTAAGTCTTCGGAGACCGAGTAAAATTTCCAATTTGGAGGGCTTTGGCGCTCTCTTTATTTGACCCTTTTTTGAGTGCGGGCTTACGATAATAATGTGAAAGGATTTAATGATGGTTACAGTAACACTTCCTGATAACTCTACGCGCACTTTTGCAAGCTCTATCTCTGTGCAAGATGTTGCCAAAAATATAGGAACAGGTCTCGCTAAGGCGACAGTCGCTGGAATCGTGGATGGCACGCAAGTGGACGCTGATTTCATAATACACCGTGATGCGCGATTGACTATTTTGACCGATCGCTCTCCTGAGGGTCTATTTATAATCCGACACTCTACAGCGCATCTCATGGCTATGGCGGTGAAGCAGCTATACCCTGCGGCTCAAGTCACTATAGGTCCAGTAATAGAGAATGGGTTTTACTATGATTTTGCTTATGATAGGGCCTTTACGCCCGAGGATTTAGAGGCTATCGAGAGCCGCATGAGTGAGCTGGCTGAACAGGATCATAAGATTTTTCGAGAGGAATGGGATAGAGAGGAAGCTGCGGAATTTTTTCGTGGGATCGGCGAGGATTATAAAGCGGAAATTATTGAGGATATTCCCAAGACAGAGACCATTAGCCTATACAGACAGGGGGACTTTATTGATTTATGTCGTGGTCCGCATGTCCCCTCTACCATTCGATTACAGAGTTTTAAGCTCTTGAAGGTTGCTGGCGCCTATTGGCGCGGCGACCATAACAATGCGATGTTGCAGCGCATATATGGTACTGCTTGGAATACTAACAAGGAACTCAAAGCTTATGTGAATCGTTTGGCTGAGGCGGAGAAAAGAGACCATAGAAAAATCGGCAAAAAACTAAATTTTTTCCATATGCAGGATGACGCGCCTGGATCTATTTTTTGGCACCCCAAGGGCTGGGTTATCTACCAAACTATCGAGCGATACATGCGACTGAAGCAAAATGAGCAGGGATATCAGGAGATCAAAACCCCCCAGCTAGTTGACTTTAGTCTATGGCAAAAGTCTGGACATGCCGATAAATTCGCTGAGGACATGTTTCAGCTTAGAACAGAAGATCGCAGTTACGCGGTCAAACCAATGAATTGTCCCTGCCACGTTCAAGTCTTCAATCAAGGTTTAAAAAGTTATCGTGATCTCCCCTTGAGACTTGCAGAATTCGGTTCTTGTCACAGGAATGAACCATCCGGATCTCTTCATGGCGTGATGAGAGTTCGATCATTTACTCAGGACGACGCCCACATCTTTTGCACGGAAGATCAGATCCAGTCGGAAGTGGCTATGTTTATAGATTTCCTTCATGAGGTATATCGTGATTTTGGTTTCGATGAGATTATTTATCGTCTATCTACACGACCGATTCAGCGTGTTGGCTCTGATGCTGACTGGGATCGCGCTGAGAAAGCATTGGCTGACGCATTGGATTTGAAGGCTCTACCGTACGAAAAATTGCTTGGAGAAGGAGCATTTTATGGTCCAAAGATTGAGTTCTCTTTAAAAGATTGTATAGGTCGGATATGGCAGCTTGGGACTATTCAGGTCGATTTTTCAATGCCAGGGAGACTAGATGCTCAATATGTAGCTGAGGATGGGATGCGTAAAACACCAGTGATGCTTCATAGAGCCATTTTGGGTTCTTTCGAAAGATTCATAGGTATATTGATCGAGCACTATGAAGGTGCTTTTCCCGTCTGGTTGTCACCCGATCAAGCTGTAGTAGCAAATATTACCGGGGAGCAGATAGAATATTGCAAAGAAATTACAAAATCATTGCGTAATAAGGGCTTTAGAGTCACTTCGGACTTGAGAAACGAGAAGATCGGCTTTAAAATCCGCGAGCACTCTATGAGTAGGATTCCTTTCATTCTTGTGGTCGGTGAGAGAGAGAGAGATACTAGGACAGTTTCTGTACGTTCTCGCGACGGAACAGATTTGGGTAAAAAGACACTAGATGACGTATTAGATATTCTGGAAGAGGGTGTTAAGCAGCTTGGTCGACTAGATAGTTCAGCGGAGTAGGAGTTATTAAAAAAGATAGCAAGCGTTTGCGGCTAAACGAAGACATTGAAGCTTCAACAGTGAGACTTGTCAGTGATGATGGAACTCAAGTTGGTATAGTTGGTCTACAGCAGGCCTTAGATTCTGCGAGAGAGAAAACAATGGACCTGGTTGAAATATCACCAGATGCCGAACCACCAGTTTGTAAGATCATGGACTACGGTAAGCATGTCTTTGATTTAAAGAAAAAAACTGCAATGCAAAGGAAAAAGCAGAAGCAGACCCAAGTTAAAGAAATGAAATTTCGTCCGGGGACTGACGAAGGGGACTATCAGATAAAACTTAGAAACGTTACCCGTTTTCTTGAAAATGGTGACAAAGCCAAGATCACGCTTCGCTTCAGAGGAAGGGAAATGGCGCATCAAGACCTCGGAATTGCGATGGTCAAACGGATAGAACATGATCTGGAGGACATAGCCCAAGTCGAGCAATATCCAAAGTTAGAAGGCCGTCAGATGACTATGGTATTTGCTCCCAAGAGTAAAAAAGGGTGAAGGGCAAACCTCCTTTTTAGCCATTGTGTGTGTTTACATTAGTGAATTTCCAATATTGGAGTATTGAAATGCCAAAGGTAAAGTCCCATAGTGGGGCCGCTAAACGGTTTAAGAAGTCTGCTGCTGGTTACAAACATAAACGTCAGCACAAGAGCCATATCCTGACAAAAATGTCGACCAAACGTAAAAGAAAATTAAGAGGTACTCGAATTCTTGGAGCTTCAGATTCTCCGCGGGTAGATCGCATGTTGAGAAGTTGTTGACCAATATAATCTTGGAATAGTAGGAGAGAACTATGCCTCGTGTGAAACGCGGTGTTGAAGCTAATCGAAAACACAAAAAGATATTAAAGCAAGCCCAGGGATACTATGGTGCGCGAAGCAGAGTCTTTAGAGTAGCTGTTCAGGCTGTCACCAAGGCTGGGCAGTATGCTTATCGTGATCGTCGGGTTAAAAAACGGACATTTAGACGACTTTGGATTACTAGAATTAATGCACAATCGCGAGTTGAAGGGTTGTCATACAGCAAGCTTATGAATGGCCTTCAAAAGGCTGGTGTCGAATTGGATCGACGTGTGCTCGCCGACTTGGCTGTGCATGATAAAGAAGCCTTTCATGCGGTGGTAAAGCAAGCAAAAAGCGCTTTGGCTTAAAGCGGGTTATCTCAGTCTAAGGGGTCCCCCGGTGGCGCCTGCAAGAAGGAGAACAGGCTATCTGCTTTTTCCAATTAGTCATAATCTTTAAAGTCATACTCCTCAACTAAGTTATTCTTCATGACTCAGATTAATAAAATTTTTATAGAAGCCGAGACTGCAATTCAAGAATCAACCCAATTGCCTGCTTTGGACGAGTTACGTGTTAAATATTTGGGTAAAAAAGGACTTGTGACAGGGCTACTTAAGGCCCTTGGTGAAGCGCCGTTAACTGAAAGGCCACGACTTGGTGCCCAGATTAATGAACTCAAACAATCTATCGTTGTCTTGTTAGACCTGCAAAGGCAAAAATTAGAAAAAGTAGAGATTGACTCAAAATTACTTAAGGAGAAGATAGATATAACCCTACCGGGTCGTCACGTGGACAATGGGGGCACTCACCCGATCACACGGACTCTGGAAAGAATAGAGTCATTTTTCAGTAGCATTGGCTTCTCAGTGGAAACAGGTCCAGAAATCGAAGACGACTATCACAATTTTGAGGCGCTCAATATGCCCTCCCATCATCCAGCTAGGGCGATGCACGACACTTTCTACATCGACAAATCAACCGTCTTACGGACACACACGTCGCCAGTTCAGATTCGAACCATGGAAAGTAAAACTCCTCCCATCCGAATGATTTGTCCTGGGAGAGTATATCGTCGTGACTCGGATCTCACTCACACGCCTATGTTTCATCAAGTAGAAGGTCTAGTTGTCGATGAAACGGCCAATTTCTCTCATTTGAAAGGTTTGCTTGATCAATTTTTAAAAGCTTTCTTTGAGATGGATTTGCCGATCCGCTTCCGTCCGTCTTATTTTCCTTTTACCGAGCCCTCAGCAGAAGTGGATATGCAGTGTAATGCCTGCCTTGGGGCAGGCTGCCGTATATGCAGTATGACTGGTTGGCTTGAAGTTCTGGGTGGTGGAATGGTGCATCCCAATGTCTTTAAGCATTGTAATATTAATCACAATATTTATGCTGGTTTCGCCTTTGGTATGGGCGTTGAGCGTCTGGCGATGTTGCGTTACGGAGTCAGCGACTTGAGATTATTTTTTGAAAATGACTTGCGGTTTTTAGAACAATTCTAAAGGGATGCGTGTATGAAGGTCAGTGAGCTTTGGTTGCGAGAAATTGTTAGCCCTGATATTGATACCGAGTCACTTACGGCGCAACTCACTATGGCTGGACTTGAAGTGGACTCGGTAAAGTCAGTGGGGAAAATTGCTGGAGCAGTGGTGGTGGGAAAGATTCTCGCACTTCGGAATCATCCTACTTCGAACAAACTCAGAATATGCGATGTGCAAGGTCTTAATGGAAAAATATCTGAAGTAGTTTGCGGCGCGGCCAATTTGAACATTGGGATGAAGGTACCATTTGCCCAAACGGGATCGATACTTCCTGAGAATACAAAAATAGAATCAAGTTCAATTAGAGGTGTAGAGTCGCATGGAATGCTATGTGCTCAGACTGAATTGCAGTTGGGAGATGATAACTCTGGAGTGTGGGAATTACCCGAGGACGCACAGGTTGGAATGCTACTTGCCGACTATCTTGATTTGAACGACAAAATCCTTGAGATTGATCTGACTCCAAACAGGGGAGATTGTCTGAGTATTACCGGCCTTGCTCGCGAGGTTGGTGTACTTAATAAATCGTATGTCAAGGAGATAGATTGCCAGCCAGTTGAGCCAACGATTGAGGATAAGTTCCAAGTTGTTATAGAAAGTGACGCATGCGGCCGATATGTCGGTCGAGTGATTCGAGGGATAGACCCGTCTCGGAAAACGCCAATCTGGATGCAGGAAAAGCTTCGTCGATCTGGACTGAGATGTTTGAGCCCGATCGTAGATGTTACCAACTATGTAATGTTAGAGCTAGGCCAACCCATGCATGCGTTTGATCGCTCCCAATTGACTGATGGAATCGTTGTTCGTATGGGTGAAAATGAGACACTATGTTTGCTTGATGACACCGAGATTTTATTAGATGAAACAACACTGGTAATTGCTGATGAACAAACCCCTCTAGCGATTGCAGGTATCATGGGAGGCAAAGATTCTGCCGTATCAGAAACTACGGACGAGATAGTGCTTGAGGCCGCATGGTTTAACCCGATACCAATTGGGTCAAAAGCTCGTTTTTTTGGAAAGCACACTGAATCGTCTCATCGATTTGAGCGAGGCGTTGATTCAGCCCTTCAAGTCGCAGCGATGGAGCGGGCCACTGCTCTAGTGATAAGCATTTGTGGTGGGCAGGCGGGCCCAATTGTTCTCCAAGAGTCTGCTCAGAATTTACCGAGACTACCGAAAATCGAGTTGCAGCACGCGAATGTCATCAAACTATTGGGGGTAGAAATCGATTTCCCGATTATAGAGGACATATTAATTCGATTGGGAGTTAATCAGTTATCGAAAGATAAAGTCAGTAGTGTTTGGGAGCCTCCATCATGGCGGACTGATCTGAAATTAGAGCAGGATTTGATAGAAGAAATAGCACGAATCTTTGGTTATAACAATATCCCAGCTTCTGCATCAACTGCAGCATTAGTGATTGAATCAGATACAGAAACTCTTAATAGTGTTTCTAAATTGGCTAGTTGTCTCACCACCCGCGGCTACAGAGATGTCATAACTTATAGTTTCGTTGACTCCAAACTGCAAAAGTTGCTCGAGCCAGAGCGGGTAGCGGTTTCCCTGAGCAATCCCCTTTCCAAGGATATGTCAGTCATGCGGACTAACCTCTGGCCGGGTTTAGTGCGCACAGCTCAATACAATATAAACAGACAGCGGTCTCGAGTAAGGATATTTGAGACAGGCCAGTGCTTTTTTGAGGTATCCGAGAAAATCTCTACATATAAAGCGATGGCGGGGTTAGTTTGTGGCGAGCGTAATCCTATGGATTGGGCAGCACATAGAGGTGTGAGTGATTTTTTCGACATTAAGGGAGATGTTGAATCATTAATAACGCTTACCGGAATGTTTGAACAATTTGATTTTGTGCCTTCGTCTCATGGAGCCCTGCATCCGGGTCAAGCTGCCTCCATTCTGTTTGATGGATCTGAAATTGGATGCGTAGGTCAGCTCCATCCACAACTGCAGAGTGAATTAAACTTGGGCATCCCGATATTTCTTTTCCATGTTGATCTTGACTACATTCGTGATTGTCGTTTGCCAGCACACAAAGAGCTCAGTAAATATCCAGAGATACGCCGAGACCTTGCTTTGGTAGTTAAATCAGAGATTAAAGCCGGTGATATTGTAAATTGTGCCCGTCAATCGGGCGCAGAAAACTTAACTCATGCCACTATTTTTGATGTTTTTGACGGGTTAGAAAATGCCCAGAATATGAAAAGTTTGGGGATAACGCTAACATTTCAAAATATGGATCGCACCTTGAGCGACAATGAAATTGACCTCGCCATCGAGCGAGTCGTCGAAATTTTGCATCTGCGCTTTGGAGCTAAACTTCGTGCTTAGCTGAAAATAATTTGAATGCTGGTGTGACACTCATGCAATCGTCAATATTGAGAACCTAATATTTGCTTTTAAATGCCTTACTGATGTAATTTACAACTCCAAAACTTTGGTGTTTGCAGGCACTAAAAACTCATTATGCACTTGACGTTTTGTAAAAGTTCGCGCAAGCTATTCAGCAAGAAAATCTGCTTTGGATTGTTTGACTGACGCGAGCGTTGAGATCTGCAGGTAGGTAAGTCGTCTGAAGCTGACATCGCTCAACATGGAGAGAAACTAAGCGTTATGGGTGCACTAACTAAAGCTGAAATGGCTGAAATGCTCTTTGAAGATCTAGGGCTAAATAAAAGAGAAGCTAAAGAAATAGTGGAAAAATTTTATGGGGAGATAGGTTCGGCTTTAGAGAGTGGTGTCAATGTTAAGCTCTCTGGATTTGGAAATTTCGAACTAAGAGACAAAAACAGCAGGCCAGGTCGAAACCCTAAGACTGGCGAAGAAATTCCAATTGCAGCGAGACGAGTGGTCACGTTTAAACCAGGTCAAAAGTTGAGATCTAGGGTAGAGAACTATGCTGGAACCCAGTAATAATAATGTCCTGCCAGTCATCCCCGGTAAGCGATACTTTACTATTGGAGAAGTAAGCGATCTTTGTGGTGTTAAGCCGCATGTACTTCGATATTGGGAGCAAGAATTTCCAGGTTTAAATCCGGTTAAGCGTCGCGGTAATCGAAGATACTACAAGCGGCAGGATGTTGTGCTGATTCGTCAGATAAGGTCGCTCTTATACGAACAAGGTTTCACCATTGGTGGTGCGCGTCAACGCCTAGAAGGCGAGGGCTCCAAACAAGAAGCAACGCCTTACAAGCAACTGGTAGAGCAGACAATAATCGAGCTCGAAGAGCTCCTCCAAGGGCTTAACCCAAAAGTTTGATTGGACCAACCAAGTCCACTTGTGAAGAGACTGCGAGGGCGTGGATAACATGCTTCGGGCAACTAACCATTAAAAGGTCTTATTGACTTTGAGTAGGCTTATGAACCTGCTTTCTGGGGCGCTTGACCGGTTGTTGATATGATTTGGTTAACATTAGTACGCCCAGACCTAGAAGGAGGAGTGGTATAAACGGCTCGAGTGGCCAAAAAGGCAGCCAAAGGCTCAATTCGTCTGACCATTTTGGAGACAAGAGAATTTCTGAAACGGGTTTATACCAAAAGTGTCCCGTGGCAGATGCGGTAATAGCTAGAGAAATAGAAACCAGACCGCAACACTTTTTCAGGACATTATTTTTAGTTGTAATTGAGATATTTATAATGTCTTTTTCTCGAGCTTTTCCCCACGCCACTATTCTTAAAGAAAAGGCCAAAAAACCAGTCCAATAAAATAGATAATCATGCCATTGTGGAGCCATGAAAGTCTCGTTATATGGATAGTAGAATATATTCCACCAATATACACTAAAAGCATATGCCCAGAGAAAATATAGACCGCCTTTATGGATCACATTCCATTGGAGGCGGCTGAACTGTTTTCTAGCAAATCTGAAGGAGGTTAACATCATCGCTACTAAAAAAATATAGCCAACAGTCCCCTCTAATTCGTCACGAAAATAGAACACTTCGCCGAAGTAATAATCACGGTGAAATGTCGATAATAGAAAAATAAAGACGGCTTGCCAGGCCATTGCAACTGCGAAAACAAGGCCAATATATTTACGATTTCGAACCCACCAGTTTGATACTTTTCCTGGAAAAATTACTCTCAAAGATGATGCGGCCACTACAAAATAAATAAATGGAATAGCCCAACGTACAGAGTAGCCAATTAGATAAGATATATCTTCTGGTGATGACAAGTCAGCTTTTAAAATCGCTGAAACTATGGCTATGCTTATTAGCGAGGAAAGCAGCCAAAAGAGGTTCCAAGTGTTTGAAACCGGATGCTCAAGAATATTATCTATCATTTTGTTCATATGTCAGTAAATAAGACAATTGGTCACATGGTAACCTAGACACTAACAACTTTGCGAGTAGCCAGATCCTTGACCGATAGGTGAGCAGCTTCATTGTCTGCTTCAATTTGATGAAGATTATTTGTTTCGAAAAGAAAAACTTTCGGTGGCTCTAGAAGGTTTAGTCGTTTGATCATGACATGAGAAATATGCTAATGTTGCCGCCAAAATGCGCGCCGGTTTTGCCGTCCTTCATAGCAAGACTCGAGGTTGAATCTCATGAATTCGAAATGGATCGCCACAATGTTCCTTTGGTTGAGGTGGGGTATTGCAACTGTTCCTTTCCTTTGTTCAATGTACACCCTATATTATCTAGGAAAACATGAGATTTGGATTCCTCAGACTCCTCACCGTGATAAGATAACTATTTTTGTGCTACTGATTGGAATGACAGGCTCTTTATTCTCAATTACGTTTTTTTCCAAATGTAACAAAACGGGCTCAATCTAGATATTTTATAAATTTTCGGGGCGTAGCGCAGCCTGGTAGCGCACCACACTGGGGGTGTGGTGGTCGGAGGTTCAAATCCTCCCGTCCCGACCAACGTTTTTCCTTAACAAAATCAACATGTTAAAAAAGCCAAGCCCACCACCCCAAACGTGTGGTGCTTTTGGCTATTTTTCGACCAGTTTGTAACACCGACCAAAAAATCTTCCCGTGTGGTAAGCCTCAAAATATACCACCCAACTTCGACATATTCCGGCGATTTCTTTAGTTATCTCGCAATTGCAGAAGCCGGGTCAGCGATATTTTGACTGTATAATTCACTGATACTGATTCCATGGTTTTAGCAATTATTTTCAATATAATCGCTCAACATGGATTGGACATAAGTTGTTATTATTATTCTTGGAGTGACCCGAAAAGGTATTTATGGAACTGACGATTGACCAAGCACTGCAGCAAGGCGTTGCCGCACATAAAGAAGGCAAGCTTCAAGATGCAGAACGTTTATATCGGGCAATCTTACAGTCCCAGCCAGCACATCCAGACGCTAACCATAACCTCGGCGTATTAGCAGTCTCTGTTAATAAAGCTGATGCGGCATTGCCGTTATTTAAAACTGCTCTTGAAGCCAATCCAAAGATAGAACAGTTTTGGCTGAGTTACATTGATACCCTCATCAAAGAAAAGCAGTTTGACAATGCTAAGCGAGTCCTTGAGCAGGCGAAAACGCAGGGTGTGGCAGGGGATAAATTAAATAATCTCGAGGCA
>CAJWMT010000003.1:0-63285 GCA_913044275.1 uncultured Cellvibrionales bacterium | reverse complement strand
TTCTGGTATAATTCTCATCGTGCCTTCATCCCGGACCCAACGTTCTTCCAACACATAGTCATAGTCCGAATGGGATGCACGATAGTGATCAACCAAGTCTCGAGAGATAGAATGCGACCCAACAAAATTGGCCACCAATTCATCTTCCCCTACAAGCACAGACGCCGCACCGTCTCCCACAATCAGCTCGTCAATACTACCCGGCTTTGTTAAGCATTTTTCCGAGCCAATTACCAGACAGTCGCCTGATGCACCAGATAAACTTTGCAGGAGGGCCCCAGTCCCTGCACGCTGCGAACCCGTAAAATCTGCAGTCCGAATGTTTTCATTAAGCCCCAATGCCTCGCCTACTAGAGTAGCGTTTTGTCTATCTGCAAAAGGCAATCCAGTGGAAGCTAAAAAGAGCTTTTCTGGCTGCGATTCATGCAATCCATCTATACAAGCTCGGCCTGCTTCTACTGCCATGGTGATCACGTCCTCGTCATGAGAACAAATTGCACGAGTTCCCCGACCTAAGCCTTTCAGTCCCGGTTTAGCCCAAAAATGTGCCTCAACGATTGCAGCTCTCGATAATCTCCTTTGAGGCACATAAGCGCCCACAGCCTTAATTCCTATATTCGTCACATTTTTTCCTTAAATTAAATCGATGATTAAGCTTATCAAGGTTTAGTTAGCTTTCGATGTAAAAATTACCTTTTATCAATTTACGGTTGATTGTTTCTCTGTCATAAGTTGCTTTGCTATACCCAGCCTAAGAACTTCTGATGATCCCTCATATATTCGCATCGGCCGCGCTTGGCGATACAGTCTTTCAATCTTCGACTGGGACTCTAACCCCCAGCGACCCATCATCTGGACACAACGATCCACAACACGAGAAGCCATCTCACTTGCTGCCAGCTTTGCCATTGAGGACTGATTAAGCGAAGCGGAAGGGTCCTCACATGCCATAAAGGCGGCTCGATAAGTTATCAACCTGGCCATCTCGATTTCGGTCCAGCAGTCAGCTAACATTTGAGCAACTGGCCCAAGTTTCGCCAACGGCCGGCCAAATTGTATCCGAGTGCTTGTGTGCCTCACGGCCTCATCCAACGCAGCTTGAGCCAAGCCCACCGCCGCGCCTGCAACTGAAACGCGAAAAACGCCCAAAGTGGCTAGGGCATTCTGCAGTCCATCCCCTGGACGCCCCAGGCGCGCACTTTCAGGTAAAATCACATTTTCAAAAAAAACGTCTCCAAGCACATGAGGGGCAATAAGTTCTGGAGATGGCTTCGTAGAGACCCCAGCGGTATTCGCTGGTACTAAGACGGTAGAATATCCTCGGTCCTCCTTGGCAAAGACGATAAAGTATGACGACGCCCCCGCGTTTGAAATGTAAGACTTTGATCCATTGAGCAACAGACCATTATTGGTCTGTTGAATCTCCGTAGAAACCGCTTTCAAATCTGAACCCGCGATTTCTTCGGTCAAAGCCAGTGCGCCAAGCGACTCTAACTTAGCAATTCGCGGCAGCCATTCAGACCGCTGCGCATCTGAACCAGCTACAGTGATTGCATAACTTCCGATACCTTGCAGGGCGAATAATGAATCCAAATGAGAGGACGTAGCCATCATAGCCTCGCGTGCAACACAAATCGCCAAAGGATCGATCGAATCAAATGTGCCTCCATATCTAGCCGGCACCATTAACCGACATAATCCGCTCTCCTTTAAGGCCTCTAGAACACCTTCATGCACCACACTCAAACTATCCGCCTCGACGGCCATAGGTTCAATCTTCCGCGTCAAGTCTAGCGCAGCAGTCTGTATGTCTTTGTACTTGGATTCCAGATCAAAGTTCATATTAAATTTGTCCTTCTATACTTTTTGTTCGATTTTTTCGAATGAATTTTACGTTTTGAGTCAAAACTTAATAACTTAGACAGATGAAATTAATCTAATGTCAAGTCTACAGCAAATGGGCCTTGAACTAGAAATTATCTGAGATTCAATTCAATCGCAGATACATTCGTAAGGTAACCCAAGTTATCATGTCGCTTCAGTGTTGCCGGACCTTGCCTACGGAAACCACTTTTTTAATATAAACTCTTGACAAGAACTCTGATCCGTCTTAATTTTGAAGAAATTTCAATTCAGGTTTTTAATCGCTGAAAACTTGGATTTGCGTTTTGGCCGGTAAATTATTTCCCCCAAATCTGTCCGGGGGACATCAAACACCTAAATTAAGTTAAATGGAGTAGCAACATGTCAGAAGAAACCGCAAAAAAACCAAATTTTGATCCAATCACTCTTGAGCAGGTCGACGTTAACAAAGACTACCCCATGGAACCAGACGAGTTTGAGATACTATACAAGCACAACTGCTACTGCCACATGGCGCATATATCTCAATATGGCTATCCGATCGTTACCCCTATGTTCTATGTCGTTCTTGACGATGGACACATATATATCAGCAGTGTGAATAAGTATCGGAAAAAGATCGAACATCTTATAGAAAATCCCAAAATTTCGGTAAGTATAAGCAACGACGGTTCAAATGCTAAACGTCAGAAATCTATACAAATAATTGGTAATGCAGAGGTATCGTTCGACCAGGATCTTTTAACAAAAGTTCATTGGAAAATTATCGACAAGTATTGGTGGGATCTGGCAGGAAATGACGAACTGCGTGCGGCCGCTTTTAAGGGTGTGCATACCCCAAATAGAGCAATAATAAAAGTAATTCCAAATAAGAAATCGCCAACGTCATGGGATTTTGGAAAGATGGTACAGATGTATGAGCGCGGGGTTTGGTTCAACGAAGCCTATGAAATGTGTAAGCCATACGACGTGAGATAAAAGCTTTTAAACAGAATATTTGGAATAATTAAGGGCTTTTAAAATTGTTAAAGTTGCATACGGCAGGCATGCGCCTGCCTTTTTTTTCCGGAGGATTTTGAGATGGGACAATGGGATGACAAACACAAAAAACATGAGGTGAAATACGCGTCTTGGAAGATGCATGATTACGCGCAAGAAGACAGAGTTTTGCACAAAATAATCGAAGACAAGGCCAGAAAGAACCCCAATCATGTTGTATTTCAATTCAAAGACACGCCAATAACACTTGAGCAGCTTAATGCCAACATCAATCGAGCTGCAAATGGCTTTGCGGCGCTTGGAGTCTCGCACGGCGACAAAGTCGCATTAATGATGAATAACTGCGTAGAGTACTTATATGCATGGTTTGGACTGAACAAAATTGGGGCTGCTGAAGTTCCTATTAACGTTGCACTAAAAGGTGCAGGTTTAGTTCACCAGATTGTTCAATCAGATTGCGTGGCCTTGATGGCAGATACAATGTATCTAGATCGGTTAAGTCCAGTTTCAGATGAGCTAACTTCTCTCAACCACGTCATCTTTCAGAACACCACCGGGGAAGATCCCTTGCCTTCATGGAAAGGAACAACAACTGTCACTGCTGAAGAATTGTTGAACCACTCGGAAGAGTCGCCCAATGTGATAGTCCATTTTAGTGACATGGCGTCTATACTCTTTACATCCGGCACGACCGGCGTGTCAAAAGGAGTTCAGATGAGTCATTTTTATTGGTATGACATATGGGCAAGTTCAGTCGGGTATTCAAGGTATACCGAAGATGATGTTCTTTATACAGGGCTTCCATTCTTCCATGGGAATGCTCAAGGGATAACCATTGGCCCCGCCATACTGGCCGATGCTAAAGCAGTCATTGTAGATAGATTCTCAGCTAGCAACTTGTGGGATGATGTGAAACGCTGGGGTTGCACCGAAGTGAACTACATCGGTGGAATTATCCCTATTCTAATGAAGTCAGACCCTAGCCCAGATGATGCAGATAACCCCGTTCGTATAATGGTTGGAGCCGCAGCGCCAGTTGATATATGGCATGATTTTGAAGCTCGATTTAATACCAAACTGCTAGAAGTTTATGGAATGACAGAATGCTACTGTTGTCTCGCTAATCCATATGTCGACGGACGTCCCGGATCATGTGGAAAGCCCATCACTGGTTGGGATGTGCAAATTGTAGATGACAATCGGAATCAGTGTGCGCCAGGAGAGATTGGTGAGTTCGTGGCTCGGCCCAAAACAATGCATGTGGGGACAAGCGGTTACTACAAGATGCCAGAAAAAACCTTGGAACTCTTCGAAAATCTATGGATGAATACTGGCGACTTAGGTCGCATGGATGAAGATGGCTTTTTCTTTTTCGTAGACAGAAAGAAACAAGCATTGCGTCGACGTGGTGAAAACATTTCGTCCTTCGAAGTAGAAGCTGGCATAAACTCGCATCCCGCAGTGCTAGAATCCTGTGTTGTTGGCGTTCCGTCCGACGTGGGTGAAGAGGACGTGAAAGCTGTAGTTGTTTGTAAACCCGGAATGTCATTATCGGAGGAGGAGTTGGTAAAGTGGTGTGAGCCTCGGCTTGCCTATTTTGCTATCCCTCGCTACATAGCCTTCCGCGATGCCCTGCCGAAAACACCGAGTGAGCGAGTTGAAAAATACAAACTCAAAAATGAGGGTGTCACAGAAGACTGCTGGGACCGCGATGAGGCTGGGATCGTTCTAAAACGATAATGTCGGATGATTTAGATTTACTTCTGATCAAATTTTTTGACCGAACCAGGATGATGCTTGGCCCCATTTTGGTTCTCCAAGATAATTGCGTTCAGAACCCTCTGTGAAAATTCAATAACCTAGGAATATCAAAATATGGGTCCAATGCTAGAAGGAAAAAGCATAATCGTCACCGGAGCAGGCAGAGGGATAGGTCGTGCCATAGCCATGATGTTGGCCGAGTCTGGCGCGAACGTCTTGGTTAATGACTTAGGCGCGAGTGCTCAGGGCGAAGGCTCCGATTCAAGTCCGGCCTCAGGGGTTGTGGCAGATATTAACTCGTCAGGCGGCAATGCTGTTGCCAATTATAATAGCGTGTCCGAGAGTGAAAATGCTGAAGCCATAGTGCAGACTTGTATAGACACATTTGGCAATGTCGATGGATTGGTTAACAATGCAGGCATCCTCAGAGATACGATTTTTCATAAGATGTCCGAGGAACAATTTGATGTAGTAATGAACGTCCATTTGAAGGGCTCATTCAACATGAGTCGTGCCTGTGCTCCCCATTTTCGGGCCCAGAACAGTGGATGCTTCGTTCATATGACCTCGACCTCCGCCTTGATCGGGAACCTTGCTCAGGCCAACTATATGGCAGCAAAATTAGGAGTAGTGGGACTCTCAAAAAGCATTGCTCTTGACATGTCTCGCTACAATGTAAGGTCAAATTGCATTTCGCCCTTTGCATACAGTCGGCTTATTGGCACGCTGCCTTCCGAGACCGATGAGCAGCAAGCTCGTCTTAAAAAAATCAAGCAAATGACGCCAGAAAAAATAGCCCCGTTGGCAACTGCGCTGTTTGGCGATGCTGCTGCAGACGTCAGCGGACAAATATTCGCAGTTCGGAACAATGAAATTTTTCTTATGAGTCAGCCAAGACCTATCCGGTCAGTTCAGACCTCAGATGGTTGGACGCCAGAAACCGTTAGCTCTCGGGTATTTGAAGCATTCAAAGGCTCTATGTATGGACTAGATGTAACCGCCGACGTTTTTACCTGGGATCCCGTTTAAGGCTCGGATCGACAAGGAATGTAAATGCCTCTTGATTATGACACCCTTTTAAACTGGCCGTTTGAGGAAGTAGAACACACTTACTCTAAAAGAGACACCATGCTTTATGCGCTCGGACTCGGGTTTGGCAGCGATCCTACCGATCAGGGGCAGTTAAAATATGTGTATGAAAAAAATCTCAAAAGCTTTCCCACAATGGCTGTGGTGTTGGGTCACCCCGGAAACTGGATGACCAATCCAAAAGCTGGTATCAATATGGTAAAAGTCCTTCATGGAGAACAACACCTCACGATTCACAAAGATCTTCCCATTGAGGGAACAGTTGTTGGGCAAACCAAAGTTCTTGATGTTATTGATAAAGGCTCCGACAGAGGAGCGCTAATTTCTGTAAAGAGAACGATCTATGAAAAATCCTCTGGAGATCTCCTTAATACGCAAGTAGCCGTAATTTTTGCTCGCGGTAACGGAGGCTTTGGAGGGCCATCTGGCAAAAGTCTACCAAGGCCGCAAGAGATACCCGAAAGAGCCCCAGATTGTCACCAAGATTTGTTTATTGGCTCGCATGCGGCTTTGCTGTATCGGCTGAATGGCGACTATAACCCTCTCCATTCAGACCCGGAAATAGCTAGGAGAGCTGGATTTGATCAGCCCATACTTCATGGGCTAGCAACATATGGAGTTGCAGCGAGGGCATTGATGCTGTCTCTAAAAGATGGTTCTTCAGCACGATTCACAAGTTTTAATGCTCGTTTTTCAGCCCCCGTTTTTCCTGGGGAGACTTTGCGAACAGAAATGTGGCACGAGCCGGACGTTATCCTTTTTCGTGCTAGCGTTCTTGATCGAGCTGTGACCGTTCTCAATAATGGCTCGGCCTGCACCATGTAATGGGCTTTGATCTGCATTTGAGCAAGAACCTTTCAATTTAATTTAATCGTATCTTTTTATAATACAACAACATCAAGGTGGAAATTATGTCAGACAAGTTACCGGTAATAGCAATTCTGGGAGGAACAGGGGATCTTGGAACTGGTCTAGCGAGATGCTGGGGAGAAGCTGGCTTCCCAGTCATAATTGGTTCTAGAACCGCTGAGAAGGCGGAAGCCGCAGTTAACTCCATGCAGAAAATATTAGAAGGGCGAGGTATTAGTGATATGAACCTGCGTTCTGACGAAAATTTGCGCGCTGCAGAGGCGGCTAATATCGTTGCGATTACAGTACCATTTAGCCATCAACAAAGCACTCTCGAGCACGTGAAACCAGCCCTGAAAGGGAAAATTTTAATCGATACAACCGTGCCTCTAATCCCGCCAAAGGTAGCAAGAGTTCAGCTTCCCGAAACGGGGTCAGCTGGCCAAATGGCTCAGGAACTGCTGGGTGAAGATGTTCGCGTTGTGTCTGCTTTTCAAAATGTCGCTGCTCATCATCTCCAAAAAGGGACTAACGCAGGGTGCGATGTCCTTGTAAGTGGCAACAACAAAGATTCTCGCTCGCAGGTTATCGAGTTGATAGAAGCCTGCGGGATGCGGGGATTCCATGCTGGCTCAATCGCCAATTCCGCAGCAGCAGAGGCGTTAACATCGATCCTGATTTTTATCAATAAGCAATATAAATGTCATGCAGGTATCTCAATAACGGGCTTAGATCCCGAGCAGTGAATATGGCCACCACCCGGATAATCTGCTAGTGTGCCCTGCACGCGCCCAACTGAATTTACTAACGCTGCCAGATTTCCCATTGGTATACCCGGGTGATGACCTTGCAGAACTGATCAGCACCTCACTTCAAAAAGCCTCTCTAGAACTCGAAAATGGGGATGTATTGGTTATTGCCCAGAAAATTGTCTCAAAAGCGGAAAACCGATACGCATACTTGAATCAAATCATTCCGACTGCTAAAGCTGAACAACTCGCCTTAGAAGTTGAAAAGGATCCTCGGCTTGTCCAGCTGATCTTGGACGAATCCAAAGAAGTCGTTGCGAAACGACCGGGGGTATTAATAGTGGAGCATAAAAGAGGTTTTGTGCATGCTAACGCCGGCATAGACCAATCGAACATTTCATCGTTGGAAGACGATCCTAGAGTACTTTTACTACCAGAAGATCCCGATAAAAGTGCTGAAAAACTCTGTCATAAATTAAAGACAGGACAACTGTCACAGCTGAGTATTATTATAAATGATAGCGCTGGCAGAGCTTGGAGAAATGGATCAATTGGTTTCGCAATAGGAACCAATGGTTTCGAGGCTCTTGAAAACATGATTGGACACCGGGATTTATATGATCGAGAAATGGTGGTGACTGAGGTTGCAGTGGCCGACGAGCTCGCGGCAGCAGCCTCTTTCTTGATGGGGCAGGCAAACGAATCAGCTCCTGTCGTGTTAATCAGGGGCGCTCAAATGAAGCCATCTAATGAAGGTTCCGCCATGCTCATCCGTGATAAACATAAGGACCTATTTCGATGAAGTCAGCTAATGCTAGCTAATCTTTATAAACACAAAGTCCTCAATTTTTCGGGAGGAGTGGGCGGCTCTAAGTTGGCTTTGGGTCTCAGTAAAGTTTTATCCCCCAGCCAGCTTTCAGTGGTTGTCAATACGGCCGATGACTTCGAACATTTCGGCCTGCACATAAGCCCTGACTTAGACACTTTGATGTACACCCTTGGAGAGTTAAACAACAAAGAACTCGGCTGGGGTTTAAATTGCGAAACCTGGAACATGTTAGATAGCCTAGGTCAGCTAGGAGGAGAAACTTGGTTTCAACTCGGAGATCGCGATATGGCAACGCACCTCTTAAGAACGCAATATCTGCGAGAAGGGCTTATGCTATCAGAGGCTACAACCAGACTTTGTAAAAGTCTGGGAATAACGCATGAAATACTACCAATGACGGATTACCGAGTGCGTACTAAAGTGCAAACAAAAACAGGAACACTAGATTTTCAAGAGTACTTCGTGCGCCACAAATGTAAGCCTGAGATTACCGGCATACATCTGGATGGCATAGAGCATGCTATGCCGCAAGAACACTTTGCGAAAAGATTGATGGACCCTAATCTATCCGCTCTAATCATTGGTCCATCCAACCCTTTCGTAAGCGTTGATCCGATAATAAAGATGCCCGGAATCCGATCCTTGATGATTGATAGTAATGCACCAGTGATTGCCGTCTCTCCCATCATCGGAGAAGATGCCATAAAGGGTCCCGCAGCAAAAATGATGCGAGAACTGAACATCGCTGTATCTTGCGGAGCTGTTGCTCACTATTATGGAGAACTGCTGGACGGTTTTGTCATTGACGAGCAAGATGCCCAATCGGCCAAAAAACTTCAAAACAGCGGCTTGAAAGTGCTTGTGGCGCCAACCCTAATGCACACAATTGATGATCGTATTAGACTTGCCGAGGAAATCTTGAACTTCAGTTTGACAATGAAATAAACACTGCTTGTCAATCTTCCAAATGGAGTTAACTTTATGCATGCAATAGTTCCAATTAAAAATCTCTCAGACGCTAAGGAGCGACTTTCCATCCTTTTGGATAAATCGCATCGACAAGGGTTATTCAAAGCTATGACTTTTGATGTGCTTTCAGTTTTAAAAAAACAGCCAGGTATTTCAGGGATTGTAATTGTTTCTGACGACCCCGTCGCCGCCCGATTGGCTGAAGAGCATGGTACTGAGCTTTTGACTGAAAATGAACTCAACGTAAAGGGACTCAATGCAGTGATTCAGGCAGCCGTGTCCCATATGGCACTTCGCCAAATCCAAGATGTCATGATAATCCACGCAGATGTGCCGCTCATAAATGCGGCTAATTTGTCTCAACTAATAACTATGCACTGTAAAATTAAGGGTCCCAGGTTAACTATAGCGCCTGACAGGCATCATAATGGCAGTAACTGCATCATTTGTAGCCCAGCATCTTCCTTCACTTTTCAGTATGGGGCAGATAGTTTCAACAAGCATTGCGCTCAAGCGGACGCTCTCCGATTTGAGATTCAGGTCCTCGACGATCCTGACATTGGCTGCGACATCGATTATCCCCAAGATCTTGCCCACTTTCTTGAACGTGCTAAAGGGTGCAGTGCAACTCGGACTGGGAAATACCTCAGTAAAAATGGTATAACACACGCTTTTATTAAAAATACTTATGACCAATCTACTCTACAGGACCGGCAATATGAATGGGTTAGTTAACCGCCCTAGCGGCTCGATTCAAGAGCTACCCCGATTTTTGAATGATGGCATGGATTTGCCTAGCAATTCAGAAGCGCTATCGCTTGCAGAATTTAATGATACAGCGCAATTAATGCATTTAGCATCAAAAATCCGTGATAAAGGTTATCGAAATAACGTTACCTATTCTCGCAAAGTGTTTATACCACTTACGCATTTGTGCCGAGACGTTTGTCATTACTGCACCTTTGCCAAAACACCAAAACGAATAGAAAAAGCCTACCTGAGCCTAGATGACGTTTTGGCCGAGGTGAAACGAGCCGAAAGAATGGGTTGTAAAGAGGCGTTATTTACTCTGGGCGAGCGCCCCGAGCTTCGATACAAGGCGGCAAGAGATGCGCTTGCTGATTTAAAATTTGGCACAACATTGGAGTACCTAGCAAAAGTAGCAGCAGCTGTTTGTGAAGAAACCAGTGTGCTTCCCCATATCAACGCGGGCTGCATGAGCGGTGATGAAATCGCTCTTCTCCGGCCAGTTTCAGCATCTATGGGCATAATGCTGGAGTCTTCCTCGAAGCGACTATGCGAGAGAGGAATGCCACATTTTGGTTCGCCCGATAAAGATCCTCTTCGTCGCCTCGAAACAATGAAGCTAGCGGGTGAAGCAGCAGTCCCATTCACAACCGGAATTCTGATCGGTATTGGCGAAACTCGCATAGAGAGAATTGAATCGCTTCTGGAAATTCGCAGAGTCCATCATCAATATGGCAATATCCAGGAAATAATTGTGCAAAATTTTCGTGCTAAGCCAGGCACAAAAATGGCCCAGGCTCCAGAACCTGACCTGGACGATCTGTTATGGACCATTGCAGTAGCCCGAATAATATTCGGCCACCAAATGAGTATTCAGGCGCCGCCGAATCTATCACCAGGGGTGCTGCCTCTTTTGGTATCAGCGGGAATCAATGATTGGGGAGGTGTATCACCAGTAACGCCGGATTATGTGAACCCAGAGGCCCCCTGGCCGCACCTTGAAAAGCTCGCACGCGAGACAGAAGCCGCAGGCAAGTATCTACAAGAGCGACTCACGATATATCCTGCCTTTCTTCAAAATCAGCACCAATGGTTAGATTCGTCAATAGAAAAGAAAGTTCTTTGTATGGTCGATTCTGAAGGATTTCCAAGGACAGATAACTGGGTGGCTGGCATCGATGGGCAGGTGCCTCCCGTACTTATTGACAGAGGTACCAAAAATTTAGGAGAAGATCTCATCGCGCAAGATCTTAGTGCGATTGTATCTAAGGCTCGTCACGGACGCCTATTGTCAGAATCAGACATCATACGTCTATTCCAGGCACGCGGCCCGGAAGTATCGTACGTATGCCAAGCAGCAAACAAAATGAGGAAGGACATCGCGGGCGAAGCAGTGACTTACGTAGTGACTCGTAATATCAACTACACAAATATATGTTACTTCAAGTGCCAATTCTGCGCCTTCTCTAAAGGAAAGCTAAGCGAAAATCTTCGCGGCAGGCCTTATGATCTAGATTCAGAGGAAATAACCCGAAGAACGAGGGAAGCGTGGTCTCGTGGAGCCACGGAAGTCTGCCTTCAAGGCGGCATCCATCCTAATTATACGGGTCAGAAATACCTAGACGTATTATCTGCGGTTAAAACCGGCGCCCCTGATATGCATATCCATGCCTTTTCTCCACTGGAAGTTTGGCAAGGAGCCTCCACTCTTGGCGTCACCGTGAGGGAATTCCTCAAGCAGTTAAAGGCTGCTGGCTTGGGCAGTCTCCCCGGCACCGCAGCAGAAATTCTGGATGATGAGGTAAGGGCCGTTCTCTGCCCAGACAAAATTAACACATCTCAGTGGCTTGAAGTCATAGAAACTGCTCACAATCTGGGCCTGAAAACAACAGCCACAATTATGTTTGGTCACGTCGACCGCCCAGTGAATTGGGCACGCCACCTCATCAGGATTAGAGACCTGCAAATAAAAACCGGCGGTTTCACAGAACTCGTGCCTTTGCCATTTGTTCCACTTGAGGCCCCTATTTATTTAAAAGGGAGAAGCCGCAAAGGACCAACCTTCCGGGAATCTATTCTAATGCATGCTGTTGCCCGCCTAGCGCTCAACGAGCATATCACTAACATCCAAACCTCATGGGTTAAGCTTGGTGAAGAAGGTACCAAGATGTGTCTCACCGCGGGAGCGAACGATCTAGGGGGTACACTCATGAATGAGACCATCACTAGATCAGCCGGTGCAACCCATGGCGAGGAGAAGACACCCCGGACCCTTGAGGATATAATTCATCGGGCAGGCCGAACTGCTCGCCAACGAACAACCCTGTATAAAGACGCGCCTGTAGAGCAGACCATCAACTCCTTCAACCCGGCCAAACTTGTTCGAATAGTAAACTCACAGGTAAAAAAGAAACGCCCCAAGAAGCGAGAGGAAATTTACACACCAAAAATTGACAGCTTCGGTGTATATGCACAAACTACCTTCATTAATAGTATGTTTTAGGTTTTGAGGCAGGGCAATAACATCAATCATAGAGGAGACCATTAATGACGAGTAGAAGAAAATTAATCTGTTTACTTGCTACTTTAATTTGTTTTTTGGTCGGCTCATGCAACGAGCACTCTGACGATTTCTCGACAAAAAAAACTTACAACACATCTAAAGATGAGTCAGATATATTGAAGTTGTATGAAAATTGGGCTTCGGCTGTTGAAAATGGTAATCGTCAGCAGTATGTGAGCCTTTTAGATGAAAGCGTCGTTTTAATCGCTCCCGGTGCCCACGATATCGTTGGAAGAGAGAATTATGCAAAGTTCTTGTCACCAGTCTTCGAAAATGCAACTTACAAGATTGAACCTCAGGGGAAGTTCGACATAGCACTTCTAGGTGATTTTGCTCTGGTTCGTTATGACTACATTGTAAATATCGTCATCAAAGATGGCGTCGATACTATAACGAACTCAGATGCCGCTTTAACCCAAATGACCAATAATTCGAAATATCTGGACGTACTGAAACGCCAAAATTCAGGCGAGTGGAAAGTGTTCAGACACATGTGGAACGAGGGGACCAAAAGATGAATAGGCCTGATAAACGATTAATCAACCTGATCATGTATTTATGGGTTATTAGTGTGGCTTTAATAACGCTAGGGTGCGGGCAAAAAACCCCGGCCATATCGTCATTACAGCGCACCCCCTCTGTTCCACCTCTATCTGGAGAAGAACTTTACAAAAAAAAGTGCGCGGCCTGTCATGATGGGCCGGTTGCTCGAGCACCGCACAAAATTGTGTTTCCACTGTTAGGTCCTGAACACGTTTTAGCTTCCATGAACGAAGGAATAATGCAAGCTCAGGCTGCCGGTCTAACTAAACCAGAAAAAACTGCTCTTGCAGAGTATCTTGGCGAGAGGCCTATCCAGCAAACCACGGAATCCACGCTGTTTTTTTGCGACGAAAGTTCTGAGAAGGTCCATCAAGCACAGTCAAATTCGGAAATTAAAAGCTGGGGAATGTCTCTAGAAAATAAGCGATCCGTTTCTGCAGATGTTGCCGGCTTATCTAAGTCAGATATAGGAAAGCTTGACTTGAAGTGGGCATTTGCCTACCCGAATGCCAAACAAGCTCGTTCTCAACCAATCGTCAGCAAGGGAGAGATCTTCTTAGGCAGCCACGACGGTACCGTTTATTCCTTGGATCTCAAAACAGGTTGCGCTAATTGGACTTTCAGTGCTGACTCAGAAGTTCGTCATGCCTTGTCGCTCGGCCCTTGGAAACAAGATGAATCTGAGGCTCTTTTCTTTGGGGATAATGCTGGTAACGTCTACGCAATCGACCGGCTAGCCGGAGAACTAATATGGAAGACTAATCCAAATGACCACCCTGACACCGTGATCACTGGTAGCCCCAAGTTATATGGTGACAAACTCTATGTACCCTTGTCGTCACGAGAGTGGGCCTCCGCCGCCAATCCAGCATACGGGTGCTGCACTTTCCGCGGCGGCGTCGCGGCATTAAATACCTCTGATGGCACCACGCAATGGATAAGCTATTCCACCGACGAGCCTGCCCCCACTGGCCATTTTAATACTGAAAATGTCCCCCTTATGGCACCCTCAGGTGCTCCTGTGTGGAATAGTCCCACAATTGATGTCAAGCGCAATAGACTCTATGTAGGCACTGGTGAAAACTACTCATCACCGGCCTCTGATACAAGTGATGCCGTGTTGGCAATCGATCTAGAAAACGGCGAACTGCTTTGGCATTATCAAACAATAGAAAAAGATGCGTGGAATATGGCCTGTTTTGTTGGAGGGCCCACTGGCAACTGTCCGTCGGAGAATGGCCCAGACTTAGACATCGGTGCCTCTCTCATACTTGCCACAAAAGAGGATGGTCGTGACATATTATTGGCTGGAACAAAAGGCGGAATGGTTTTTGGATTAGATCCAGATCGAAATGGTGAGTTATTATGGGACAATAAAATCGGCTCCGGAGGCTTCAATGGCGGCGTCCACTGGGGCATGACGCTGCTTGATCAATCTTTGATTGCAGCAGTAGCAGATACAGATTTTGGTTTCGATCCGGATTATGAGGGCCGTCCGGGGTTATATTCGATAAATATCAATAACGGGAAGCTCGATTGGCAGACACCTGCAGAGGATCACTGCGCGGAAGACAGCAGGCCGATGTGCAGTGATGGCATGTCAGCAGCCATCACATCTATACCCGGGGCTATTTTTGCTGGGTCCTTTGATGGCAGTTTCATGGCTTATGACGATACAACTGGGGAAATCTTGTGGAAATTTCTTACCAATCGTTCTTTCGAAACCATATCGGGTGAGACTGCCAATGGCGGCTCAATAGAGGGCGACGGCCCGGTAATTATCGACGGTACTGTATTGATTAACTCTGGCTATTCATTTGGAACACGAATGCAAGGCAATGTACTGCTCGCTTTTACTGCAGACGGTAACTAAACAACTAAGATGTTCAAGTAACCTATATTTTGGCGACTAACGTGCGCACTCAATGCCGCTTTATGCCCTGGGGACGATTCCGCGGAGAAGAGCTATTAACTATTACTCAGAGTATTGAGTTCATTAGTGCCGTATCGCCGTAGATTGCCGTCACCTCAACGACTTTGTCATTATTGAAAACCCATACCTCAGCGAAACTAAAACTGGCGCTCTTACCCGTTGCCCTTCCGGTACAGATACAAGTGCCAAGTGCCACTAGTTTGTCATCGTCACCGAAAACGCCGTCGAAATCGATTTTAAATTCAGAGTAGAGGCCACCCATTTTCTCAGCGAGCGCTCGGATTTCCTCTGATCCCTTATGAACCCCGCCATATGGGAGCGTCTTTGCTTCACGAACCACCGAGTTCTCATCCCAGTAACTCATCCACTTTTCAAAGTCACCTGCAAAAAAGGCCTTATATATATCATCTAAAGTTTTTCTATCTCTCGCTTCTTTTGACATGGTCCAGTTTTTCCTCTCACAATTAATTAAACTGTTGAATCGTTTATCCCCCTGAGTTGGATTTGTCTAGGGAGACTCTGCGGTTACAAACTGCCTCTTGAGATTGATGGCTCGCTACAAATCTCTTTATTTAAAAATTGCTCATGCCTGGAAGAATTTTCGGGTGTCATTGACTTCAACGTGATAAATCATTAGACCATTTTGCGAGCCGGCCCAGTCTCTTTGAGAAAGACCGAGCAAATCGCCATTAGAAACCCAAAACAACCATAGGCAATCAGTCCTGTTTTCAACGTACCCGTTGCAACCTCCAGCCAACCGACAACCAAGGGCGCTGTAAAACCAAATTGCATTCCGACAAATGTAATAACACCAATCATCATGCCTGCGGCATGAGGTGTCATTCCGTCTAACTCCATGGGTATGGTGAAGAATATTCCTGTATAAAATAACAAGCCTATCCCAATCAAGCCCAAGCACAATCGCATTAGAAACCCTTCTAAAAAGACTGCCCCCAACATTCCGCATCCCAACATGAGGCCATTTGCTATGAGAAAAGGCTTTCTCACGCCTGCCTTAACACCCAATAGCCCTCCCGCTATTGCGGCAGGGATCCCGAATAAGTATACCGTGCTCACCAAAGCACTCGCGGTTGTAATCGTTATGCCCTTTGTTTGGACATAGTATGCCGGAAGGGAAAGAGGCATGACAACAGAGATGGCCACCGGAGCGGAAAAAGCGAGTGCCAATAACCACGTTTCTTTTCGGTTTAGTATGTCTCCTAGCTCAAATTTGTCACGGGTTGCTGAATCATGCGTTCCAGTTGATAAGCTTAAAATGGGGTCCCTCATGCATAAGACTGCAAGGAGGGCGACCACACCGCACGCTCCGCCATAAATTAGCAGCGTATCTTGCCACCCTATCAACCTCATAATTGGAGCAGTAATGGCCAGTCCTAAAGCCCCACCGACCGCTGTGCCTGAAAAATTAATCGAGTTTAAGATTAATAATTCGTTACCCTCAAACCATTGCATTATGACAGCACCTAACATAGGGAAAAAAATCCGGCACCAACTGAAAATATGGCGCGCCCCAACAATACGATGTTGTAATCAGCGGTATATCCTGAGATCACGCACCCGACTGACATAAGAGTGATGCCAACACAAGTTGTATTTTTAATGCCCAGGGCTCCCGAAACCGTCCCCGAAAAGAACGCAAAAATCCCCAATACTAGGGCAACAATGCCGGACAAGAGCCCTGCCTTAGCGAATGAGATCTCGAGTTCGTTGGTAATAGTCAACATCATTGGACCTATAGCATTCCAAATCACGGCCAGAATCACCGCTCCCAGATAAACGATTATTGCCATAACCCAACGTCTTGGATCTGACTTGTTAATCATATTTTTCTCGCCCATGAGGGATACTCGGTATACAGTTAGCTTAGTCTGAAGCAACGGGACTTGAACTTATTGGCCTACTGATTCATCTGTCGCGTCTCGTCTATGGTGAGCTCTAGGTCCATCTGCCAAATTTGCCATCTTCCATCCGAAAAACGCACCTTGGAGTGATATGTCCCGAGCGCGAGCCATACTTTTTGGTCGGGCAATGTGTGCCATGCTTGAAGGTAGCTGCGCAATAATGCTTCACCTTTGACTATGTTGCCTGAATCGTCGATTTCTATCTCATCAAGATCTACCACTTGGGTGCCAATCAAGTGCTGAGTTGGCCCCATGGGCCCGAGGCTGCTGGTTACTAGTTCTAACCACCCATCTATCCCATTTTTTTTAATGGTCTCAATGCCCGGGCCAAAGAAGCTTGCTTTAAGATCTTGCGAAAATATATCATGATAAATAGCAGACCCCCGAGCTATTGATGCGGCGTCTGAAAGGCCCAGCAAATCTGTGGCCAAAGCATAAAGTCGCTGCAAATACTCTATATCAAGGATAGCTTGATGCCGAGCCTGTTTCATCATTCCAGCCTCGGAAAGTTTCGACCAATTAACCATTGCCAGCTGCTCTTGAGGCAAATCAGCATGATCACTGGTCGTGGTTTTCAAAGACAACTGTTTACTTTCCCAATCCGTCATCAGAAAAACTGTAAATATAAACAGGCTCAGATATATCATCAGTAACATTTTATTGTTCACAACGACCTCCGCCATATTTGCCAACCCGTATGATTTGAAAGACATACATACGAGGTATAAGTCCCCCATGAAGTGATATACCTTATGGGGGCTGATGCCAAGCCGTGACTTGCAGGGGCAACGGCGCCAGCCTTGATGCCTTCTCAACTGTCAAGTTCCGACGAGTGAAGCTCCACCAGCTGAGTACCGATAAAATGCTGTGTAGTTCCCGTCAGGGGGGAGGGGGGGATAAAACTCCTACCACGACAAGATTGTTCTCGCTACTTTGTAACCTCTGAACATTTAACACTAGGTCATGTTAATCTAACCCTCTTATCCCCGCCTCTCTGAACAAAGGTTCGTACTCTGCAAAGTGTGGAGGACTTGGCGTCGCTCCAATCGTCACACCAGCATCAGTGGTCAGATTATGCCCTGTAGTGTAACCAGACTCATCACTGGCTAGCCAAAGAGCCGCATTTGCAACGTCCTCTGCTAGGCCCGGCCTGCCTTTTAACGGCGACATCTCGATTAGCTGCTCTATAGATTCATCAACCTTTGACGGGTCGCCGAAAAAACTGGCAGCTACCATGGGAGTTGCCATGGCCGCTGCTGCAATTGCGTTAACACGAATGCCTTTACCGCACAGTTCAGCAGCGACATTTTTGGTAAGCCCGACAACCGCATGTTTTGCTGCCGCATAAGCATGAGGACCCCAGCCTCCCATGATGCCAGCCGTACTAGACATAGAAATTATGGAACCTTTTCCTCGCGGGATCATCACTCTTGACGCATGTTTCATAGTATAGAAGGTCCCGTGCAATAAAACATCGATTGAATATCTCCACTCATCGCCAGGCGTCGAGGAAATCGGACCCACTGCCCCTATAATTCCAGCAGAGTGAAATACCGCATCAAGCTGTCCGAAGCGCGAAATTGTTGCATTCACCGCTGTTTCTACATCATTTTCCTCGGTAACATCGCAGTTGCAGTAGATAGTTTCAGTTGAAAACCGATCTCTCAAAGCCTCTCCAAGATCATCCTGAATATCGCATATTGCGACCTTAGCTCCCTCTTGTATAAAACGCTCCACGGTTGCTTGTCCAAGCCCGCTGGCACCGCCAGTTATCAGTGCAACCTTGCCCTCTAATCTCATTATTCAATCTCCCTTTTCATATAATTTTAATTTTCCATTTACTCGGCAACGGTCCCAGATGTGATCGACATACTGTTATCCACGACAATTCGCGTGCCATTGACAAACTTCGACTCATCGGAGGCCAGATAAAGAGCGGCATAGGCAATATCAAGCGGCTCCCCCTGCTTGCTAACGGGAACTTCCGACATTGCAGCTAATGCCTCTTCGCCATATTTTTTCAACATCGACTCACCAAAGGAGGCAACCATGGGTGTATCAATCCCTGAGGGATGAATAGAATTACAGCGCACACCATTTTTCTTTTGCGCGCAATGCACCGCTACCGCTCTAGTGTATGAGTCGATTGCCCCTTTCGCCATACAGTACGCCGCCACATAACTCTCTCCCTGAATAGCCGCTAGCGAACACATATTGACAATAGAGCCTCCGCCACCTGCCGCCATCAATGGTATAGCGCCTTTGCAACCAAAAAACACACTATCGACATGAACTGACATCGTAAACCGATATTCTTCCGTGGTTTGATCCTCAGGGTTACCGACCCTCACAACACCAGCGTTATTTACTAGGGCATCTAGTCTCCCGAAGCGCTCAACCGTCTCGTTTAACACTTCCGTCCAACGTGACTCAATACGGACATCTTGATGCATGAAATGGCAACCCAATTCTTCTGCTAATGCCTGCCCCTGCTCATCAGCTATGTCGGTAATTACGAGTTCTGCGCCTTCACCAGCAAATAAACGGGCGTCTGCCTCCCCGAGGCCCATGGCTGCCCCGGTTATAATCGCTACCTTGCCTTTTAATCGATCCATTTTTGTTGCCTCTATATAGATTATGCCTTCAATGGTAACAGATTAACCTGAAAATAAGACGGAAACATTGAGTACGAGTGCCTTCACGCTATGTGGCAACTCCCTCACATGATAAGATAGCCAACACATGTGAATGATCAATACATACTGTTGATTGGTATACCAAACGAGAACGACGCCCTGAGAGAATCGTTCCAGACCTCTCGTGCGTAAGATACTGGTAACTATGTTGGGTACTACCCAACTTACCGCACTTTTTTAGGCTTTTAGGGGAGTCGGCTTTTGAAAAGTTTTGAATTCACGCCGGTAAGCATGCCAGATGATGTGCCAGAATTGCGATCCAAAGTCAGAGGCTTTTTAGCAAAAGAATTGGCTGTAATGCAAGCGTCGGAAAAAGCAAAATCTTGGAGCGGTTTCGATGCTGCTTTTAGCCAAAAGCTTGCTAAGCAAGGCTGGATAGGAATGATGTGGCCGCGTGAACTTGGCGGTGAGGAGGCTACTGCGCTTCACCGCTATGTAGTAATAGAAGAATTACTTGCAGCGGGCGCTCCTGTTGCGGCACATTGGATTGCCGATAGGCAAAGCGGAGCTCACATCATTCGTTATGCTTCCGACGAGATTCAGAGACGCTTTTTGCCCGCTATTGCCGAAGGGAAAATGTTCTTTTGCATTGGCATGAGCGAACCCAACTCTGGCTCTGATCTCGCCTCTATCAAGTCCAAAGCTGACCGCGTGGATGGGGGATGGGTAATAAACGGTTCCAAAATCTGGACCACATTCGCACATCGCTCACATATGATGATTGCTCTTGTGCGCACAACACCAAAAAGCGAATCTCGGCATGCTGGTCTCAGCCAATTCATTATCGACTTGTCGGCCGAAGGCGTAAAAATAAAGCCTATTGTTGATCACCAAGGCGAAGAACACTTTGGGGAAATATTCTTTGACAACGTTTTCGTGTCTGATGACATGCTATTGGGTAAAGAAGGGGACGGCTGGGCCCAAGTTAACTCAGAGCTTGCTTTGGAAAGGAGCGGACCAGAGCGCTACCTGAGCAGCTACCGACTATTTGATGAACTCCTGAGCAACATAGAGACAGATTGCGATGACATTACCACCGCAACTTTAGGTGATATAGCGTCTGATTTATGGACTTTGCGACAAATGTCTCTATCTATTGCTGGACAACTAGCGGATGGGAAGGACCCTTCACTTGAGGCTGCAATGGTTAAAGATCTCGGAGCCTGCTTCGAGCAGAACTTACCAAATATTATTCAAGCCCAACTTGGTGGCAGTATCCCGCTCGATAGGGAAAACAATCTAAACGAAACCCTTAGTTACATCTTAAAGGCATCCCCTGCTTTTTCGCTGCGGGGTGGAACAAGAGAGATTCTTCGCACTATCATCGCTAGAGGACTTGGCTTAACATGACTGAGCAACAGCTCTTACTTCAAGAAACAGTGGATAATGTTTTCCAAAAATTGGCAGCTAATGACCGCTGTCTCCAGTCTTCTTTTGATTTCAATTCGCAGTGGCATGAACTGCAGAATTTAGGTATTGACAACCTTTTTATCCCCGAAGACAAAGGGGGTTTCTCCGGCTCATGGGAGGATGCCAGGATCATTTTTTATCTGTCGGGAAGGCATGGTATAGCACTTCCGATATGCGAAACGATTGTCGCAAAAAAAGTCTTACTCGATCAAAATATCCCTATACCACAAGGTGCAATAACAATCGGAATGAGCAATCCGGGAAGCTCAATATCCAAGGATCGTATTTCTGGCGAGCTGTCATTTTCAGGTGGCCTAAGCGCCGTTCCCTGGGGAAGCCAATCTAGTAAAGTCCTAACATTTTGCGACGATAAAGCTGGGAACAAACTGATTCTTTTGAAATGCAGGGATGGACAATTTACAGGCGGTCGACCTAATGAAGCAGGGGAGCCTCGCACTAACATTAAGTTCGATAAAGCCAGGGTTGTTGATAGTGCCGCATTACCAAAGCCGTTTCAACATCTTATGAAAATGGGTGCACTAATGAGAGCCTCACAAATTTCCGGAGCGCTTGATTCTGCCCTCCAACTATCAATCATGCACACAAAAAATAGATCGCAATTTGGCAGGCCACTCGCGAAGTTTCAAGCCATACAACAACAGTTAGCCATTTTTGCAGAGGAGTGCGCGGCTGTTAATTGCGCAACTCGCTCCGCTGCGAGGTCGGAAGATCTCGGTGATAGTTTATTTGAAATCGCAGCAACAAAATTGCGAGCAAACCGCTCTATAGGTGCCGCGACTTCTATAGCCCATCAAGTGCATGGCGCGATTGGTTTTACTAAAGAGTATGATTTGCACCACTTCACGCAACGTCTCTGGTCCTGGCGGTCAGAATTTGGTAACGATAGATTTTGGTCGAAAAGTTTAGGTAAACAGGTCTTGGCTGCCAAAGAGAGTGGTTTTTGGCAATTCATTACTGCGCGCAGTGATGCAAGCACCGAACAACAAGAGTAGTGTAATCGTAAGTAACGAGTAAAGGGGCCGCTTGAGTATGAAATCTCCAGATCTATTAGACACCATTCTGACCGTTCAAAACGACGTAGCAATAGTTACTTTGGATAGGGATGATGTTCGCAATGCATTGACCGGTACAGCCATTATAGAAGACATTATTTCGGTTTGTGACTGGATTAATAAAAATCGTGAAATCGGCGCTATGGTCCTTACTGGCTCGGGCAAAGCTTTTTCGGCCGGGGGTAATATCAAAGACATGCGAGAGAAAAAAGGCGATATTTTTGGTGGGCAGCCTATTCATCAACAAGATGGCTACCGCCATGGTATTCAGCGAATGAGCCAGGCTCTATATAAAGTTGAAGTCCCCGTTGTTGCTGCCGTCAATGGGCCAGCAGTCGGCGCAGGCCTCGATGTGATCTGTATGTGCGATATCCGATTTGGGTGCCAATACTCGAAGGTTGGTGAAACATTTGTGAACTTGGGACTCATCCCCGGAGATGGAGGGGCGTGGTTTCTTCCCCGTATCGTCGGCTATCAACGAGCCGCTGAAATGACTTTCTCTGGTCGAATATTGAGCGCAGAAGAAGCGAAAGAAGCGGGTATTTTCTTGGAGCTTATAGCAGTGGAATCCTTGCTTGATAGAGCTAAAGAGGTAGCCGAATCTTATGCGCGCAAACCGCGCGAGGCTATTAGGATGAGCAAACGTCTATTGCGAGCCGGTCAGCGCTTAGAACTCAGTGACTTCCTTGATCTCTGCGCCAGTCAACAAGCGCTCTGTCAAACCAGCCCGCAACACCATGAAGCGGTAGAGGCCATTTTTAAAAAAAGCTAGTCGCTGTGTTTGGACGGACTTTTTCACTTGACACGTGCTAGAATTCCGTCCAGTTCATCTAAACTATTATATCGAAATATCAGCTTACCTCGGCCTGTTGACGAGTGCTGGATTTTGACGTCGGCACCAATACGATCGGAAATATCTTGCTGAAGGCGCTCTAGATCCGGCTGCACTATTTCTTTTTTAGCCGGTTTTGAAGTCTTTTTTTGCAACCTCTTTACTAATACCTCGGTTTGTCGAACTGATAGTTCACCATCAACCACAATAGAGGCTGTATCTATCTGCTGTTTCCCGGCCAAGCCAAGGAGGCATTTTGCATGACCTATATCTATAGCACGACGAATCAGATAATTTTGCACGAAAGGTTCCAAGTTTGCTAAACGCATTAGATTGGTTACCGTAGACCGAGATTTTCCAACCGTATCAGCTATTTCCTGTTGAGTAAGATGGAATTCATTTTGAAGTCGGATTAATGCCTCGCTCTCTTCCATTGGATTTAGGTTCTCGCGCTGAATATTTTCTATTAGCGCCATTGCAATGGCTGTTCTGTCGTCAATTTCCCGCACTATTGCTGGTACCGTCTCTAGACCTGCCCGCTGTGCCGCCAACCAGCGCCGTTCTCCAGCAACAATTTCATATGCACCCGGTTGAACTTCACGGATGATAATAGGTTGCACAATGCCTTGCTCCCCTATAGAGAGAGCCAATTCATCAAGTGCCTTGGAATTGTAATCTTTTCTCGGCTGATATTTTCCTCGCTTCAGAAATTCTATGGGTATATCCCTAATTTCTCGATCGGCATTGACACGTTCTTTAAAACCGTCTTGTTGATCATCTTGCAGGTCCACATAGTCGCCCATCAAGGCATCCAACCCTTTCCCAAGGCTTTGTCTTTTAATGCCCATGCTGATATGCCTCCGTCTCTTCCGAGACAATTTGGTTTTTCCGCTCATTTTTCAATATCTCAGCCGCTAGGGCTAAGTAAGCGGTAGCGCCTTTTGAGTTCTTATCATACGCCAAAGCTGGCTTGCCGTGACTGGGCGCTTCCGCAAGTCTCACATTTCGCGGTATGCTAACCCTATATAATTTGTCATCAAAATACTTCCTCAACTGCGCCGAAACTGCGTTAGTCAGGCTACTTCTTGGATCATACATCGTTCTCAAAATACCTTCTATTCGCAAGCGCGGATTTACATCTCTCGAGATCTTACGAATCGTATGGTTAAGGGCAGACAATCCCTCCAGAGCAAAATATTCGCATTGCATGGGGATAAGCACTCCATCACCAGCTACGAGTGCATTCACGGTAAGCATGTTTAGGGAAGGCGGGCAATCAATAATAATATAATCATAACTTGCAGAGACTTGATTCAAGCATTTAGCAAGCCTCTGCTCTCTCTCCGGCGCTTGCATTAACTCCACTTCGGCGGCTACAAGATCTCCATTAGAGGGGAGAACATGATAATTACAGTGCGCACTGTTAGAGATAACCTTTTCTATGCTCTCTCGTCTCGTCAGGAAATGGTAAGTCGTATAATCGCATAACTGTTTGTTGATGCCAGAGCCCATTGTAGCATTACCTTGGGGATCCAAATCCACTAACAACACACGGTTGTTATAGTAAGCTAGAGAAGCCGCTAAATTTACGCTTGTAGTGGTCTTGCCTACACCACCTTTTTGATTTGCAATAGCTAAAATTCGGGTCACAGCGTATTACCTATAAATCCTGAGCTTTTATTTTGATTATATGCCGATCTCGGTCCAACCCGGGCACTGATAACTTTGTTAAACTCAAAATGTCATACCCCTCGGGTAAGCTTCGCATTTCTTTTTTAGGAACTTTTCCTTTCATAGCAACGAATATAGTCTTTTTCGATGCCAAATGCCCGCAGCTTTCCAACATTGTAGATAATTTAGAAAAAGCACGTGTTATGATCATGTCGAACGGCTTTTCCGGAATATAATGCTCAACTCTTTTGTTTATTTCTTGAACATTATCCAAATTCAACTCTGTGCGCACTTGAAACAGAAATCTTGTCTTTTTCCCATTACTATCAAGTAAGGTGAAATCTTTTTCTGGAGACATTATCGCTAGCGGAATACCCGGTAACCCTGCCCCACTGCCAACATCTATGAACCTGTCGCCCTTGAGATGAGATATAAGCGATAGGCTGTCGAAAACATGAACCTTCAGTATTTCATGGGGGGCCTTTACGGCAGTCAGATTATAAACCTTATTCCATTGGATCAGTAGCTCAAGATAATGCAAAAATTGGTCTATTTGCCGCTTACAGCAAGTCAATCTTAACTGCCCTAGTCCATTTTCAACCAAAGCACGATGGTTATCTTGCATGCAAGATCTAGGCTGCATGTTTTTTTAAGGATATCAGCAACAATGATATTGCTGCAGGTGTAACTCCTTGAATTCGGGAAGCCCGCGCAAGGTTTTTAGGTTTTGCAGCAGTTAATTTTTGTATCACTTCGTTTGACAGGCCCGACACCGCCGAATAGTTGAAACTTTGTGGAATAACAGTGTTTTCGTGATTTTTTAACCGCTTTATTTCATCTTTTTGTCTTTCTATGTACCCGGAGTATTTTGCTTCAATTTCCAACTGCTCACCCACAACTGGATCTATTTTCACTTCAGCATTTGATACCAAATCATAATGTATTTCTGGTCGTTTTAATAACTCGAAAAGATTGTATTCTCTAGATAAAGGGCGATTTACATGAGGAGAAATTTTTTCGGCTGCCACACTTTTTGGTTGAATCCAAGTAGTTTTCAATCGTTGGCGCTCGATTTCTATTGCTTCAATTTTTTCGTTAAATGCGCGCCATCTATCTTCTCCAACTAGTCCGAGCTTGTACCCCTTCTCAGTGAGTCTTTGATCCGCGTTATCTTCTCTCAACAACAATCGATATTCAGCACGACTGGTAAACATCCTATAGGGCTCCTCTGTGCCCCTACTAATAAGGTCATCAACCAAAACACCAATGTAAGCGCGCTCTCGCCCTGGGCACCATGATGGGTCGCCCTTGACCATTAGTGCTGCGTTAATGCCTGCTATGAGTCCTTGCGAAGCAGCTTCCTCATACCCAGTAGTACCGTTTATTTGGCCAGCAAAGAATAAGCCTTTAATAGCATTGGTTTGCAATGAATAATCCAAGTCCTGTGGATTAAAGAAATCGTACTCTATGGCATAACCAGGCCTTGTTATATGCGCCTTTTCAAAACCCTCAATTGATCTGATAAAATCCCATTGAAGGTCGTATGGCAGGCTAGTGGAGATGCCATTGGGATATAACTCTTGAGTATCCAAGCCCTCTGGTTCCAAAAATATTTGATGTTCATTTTTATCCGAGAAACGCTCTATCTTATCTTCAATTGAAGGGCAATACCGAGGACCAATGCCTTCTATAATTCCCGCGTATAAAGGCGAACGGCTCATACCGCTACGGATAATTTCATGCGTCCGCGAATTCGTCTTTGCGATCCAGCAGCAAACTTGTTTAGGGTGTTGATCACGATTTCCCATAAAAGACATTACGGGTCGCGGGTTATCGCCCCACTGCTCAGGCAACTTGGCAAAATTCACACTCCGAGCATCAATTCTTGGTGGCGTACCGGTCTTCAACCGATCTACTCGAAAAGGGAGATCACGCAATTTCTCAGCTAACGAAGTTGACGGTGGATCACCAGCTCTTCCTGCAGACTTACTTGCCATACCCACGTGTATTTTGCCGCTTAAAAAAGTGCCAGCTGTAAGAATCACAGTTTGGGCACGGATTTTTAAACCCATTTCAGTGACGATCCCAACAATTTGGTCACCACTTATTATTAAATCATCAACTGCCTGCTGGAGTATGGACAGGTTTTGTTGATTTTCTAGGGCTAGGCGGATTGATTGTTTATATAAATTTCTATCTGCTTGAGCCCGAGTTGCCCTTACCGCGGCGCCTTTACGAGAATTTAGAACCCTAAATTGAATACCTGCTTTATCTGCTGCGGTTGCCATAATGCCGCCAAGAGCATCAATTTCTTTAACCAGGTGACTTTTACCAATACCTCCGATAGCCGGGTTGCATGACATTTGTCCCAACGTTTCAATGTTGTGAGAAATCAATAATGTGGTTTGTCCCATCCTCGCCGATGCTAGGCACGCCTCTGTTCCGGCATGCCCGCCTCCTACAACTACAACATCATAAATATCAGGATATAACATGGAGTTTATTAATTAATTTAATATTGGTTTGGTAGTTTATATTTGTTTTCATCTTAGTAATACTTTAATTATTATATATATATAAAAAAAAGATAAATTTATTGTTGTTATTATTACTGGTAACTTTTTCGGTGGAAAAAGCTTTTAATACTCTGAATTTCAGTTGGTTATGTAACATTTGAAGTTGTTTTAAATCGGTTCAGTAGCTGTGCAATACTTCTGGAAAAGTTTAGCTAACAGACATCAGTTTTAACTTTTTAAACTTAGACATTCAAAAACATTGGAAAACTCTAATAGATATCCCCTGATTATTTACATGTTATTTCAAAAATTTATGCTCACAAAAAATTGTGTAAAATTTAAGATCTACATATAATCGCGTCAAGCGATTGATAAATTTTGTTAACACTTTGGAATAAGACGATGAAAAGAACTTTTCAACCCAGTAATTTAAAGCGAAAAAGGACGCATGGTTTTCGTGCTCGCATGTCTTCAAAAGGTGGGAGAGCTGTGATTAATCGTCGCAGAGCTAAAGGCCGAAAGCGACTAGCTGCTTAAACAATGGAGCCTGAAAAGCTCAGGCATAAATTTCCAAAACATCTTCGACTTAGCAACTCTGAGGATTACCGAGGGGTGTTCGATCTCAGTGACGTTAAAGTGGCTCATCCCTGCTTTTTGCTGTTAGCGAAATTAAATAAAAAAGAGTATTCTCGGTTGGGCTTGATTGTGGCGAAGAAAAACCTTCCTAAATCAGTAACACGCAATCGTTTGAAGCGGTTAGTCAGGGAAACTTTCCGACAATTCCCCATTAACCCATCTGTTGACGTAGTTTTCTTGTCCAGGAGAGGAGCTATAGACATCGGAAAACAAGATGTGCATTCAATGTTGACTAAAGCCTGGAAAAGGCTTTCGCTTAAATGTCAAAATTTAGAGAGTTCTCTTGAGTAGCATACTTATCATTTTCATAAAGTTTTACCGGTTATTTGTCAGCCCTATGATTGGTCCGAATTGTCGTTTTTATCCCTCATGTTCAGGGTATGCGATAGAAGCTTTGCACGAACACGGCACCATAAAAGGAATCCGATTAACAATGTATAGAATTCTCAAATGCCACCCATTCCATTTGGGCGGTTATGATCCGGTCCCACGGGAACAAAAAAATTGTGAACTGCGAAAAACAACTGATTTAGAGTAGTACATCTTATGGATTGGATAAAGATCTCCTTAATAGCTTCCATGGCGGTTGTCACTTGGTTGCTGATAATTGAATGGAATCGTTTCGAACCCGAAACTGTCGACTTTCCCACAACAGAAACAGTTTTAAGCGAGGAAGATCGGTCTGACGATGTCCCTTATGCTCAGTTGCAGAAATCTGACGATTATTTACCCTCACAAAAAAGAGGGGATGAGGTTAATTTTTTTGACTCCGAGAATTTGGGAGGCAGTGTCAGCATAATAACCGATGTTTTTAAAGTGAACATAGATCTTAGAGGTGGCGATATTGTGGGGGTAGAATTATTGAAGCACCTCAGTGCCATGCCTGAAGATGATGGTAAGCCAATAAAGCTGCTTCAGCAATCAATCCAAACGAATTACATAGCAACCAGTGGTTTAATCGGGCCAAACGGGACTGATAGTAGAGAAAAAGGTAGGCCTTATTTTTCGAGTTTAAAAAATAGGTATGAGCTCGGCGAAGACGAGGAGATCATAGTAGACTTAATTACTGATCAGGGTTCTGTGGAGTACACCAAGAGATTCATTTTTACTCGCAGTAGCTATGATATCAAAGTCAGTTATCTCATCAATAACAAAGGACCTTCTGACTGGCGAGGAAGTTTTTTCGGTCAGATAAAGCGAGATAATAGTTTGCCAATTCAGTTGGATACGGTGCTTGGACAGCGACCATTCCTTGGCGGTGCATTAAAAGAACCAGACAAAAACTTCGCAAAATATAGTTTAAACGACATTGATAATGATGCGGTATCCGCAACACTTAAGGGTGGTTGGATGGCGTTTCTACAACATTATTTTGTTAGCGCATGGATACCTCCTCACGACGAAATGAATCGTTATTCTTTCAAAAAGTCTAATACTCAGTCTGGGGTTTATTTGTTTAATTTTGTAGGCGAAGAGATTCGGCTTGCAGAAGGGGAACGCGGAAAATACACAGCAAAGTTTTATGTTGGCCCCAAGGACCAAATAGAGCTTGAAAAATTAGCTGAGCATCTTGATCATGTTGTTGACTATGGGATCTTTTGGATAATTTGTAAGCCAATATATCAGTTACTAGTATTCATTCATGGGGTCTTAGGCAACTGGGGGTGGGCTATTGTTGGCTTGACGATTTTTATAAAACTTCTGCTGTTCCCCTTGTCCGCAAAAAGTTTGAAATCCATGGCTAGGTTAAGAAGTTTGCAACCCGAGATGGAAAGAATTAAAGAATTATATGGTGATGATAGACAGAAAATGGGTCAGGAACAGATGGCTCTTTGGAAGAAGGAAAAAGTAAATCCAGTTAGCGGTTGCTTGCCAATGCTATTACAAATGCCCGTATTTATTTCTCTCTATTGGGTGTTGATGGAAAGCATCGAAATAAGACATGCCCCTTGGCTGTTATGGATAGAAGATTTATCTGCAATGGACCCTTACTTTGTTTTGCCACTTTTGATGGGTTTAAGTATGTGGGTTATGCAAAAACTTCAACCGGTTCCGAGTGACCCCATGCAGGCTAAAGTCATGCAGTATATGCCTATAGCCTTTACATTTATGTTTCTTTGGTTCCCCTCTGGCTTGGTACTATATTGGACAGTAAATAATTTGTTATCACTAGGGCAGCAGTATGTGATAAATAAACAAATTTCCGATATAAAGTAGGTTGGCGTTTTAATAAATTGGTCTTGAATAGCCTAGATACTATCGTAGCGATCGCCACCCCCGCCGGCGTCGGCGGAATAGGGGTTGTGCGCTTGTCAGGCAATGATATTAAAAAATTTATACTCTCGATCCTGGGCGAAGTAATTCAACCTAGAATGGCCAGTTACCACAAGTTTATTGGTTCGGACGGAGAGTGTCTTGACACTGGTATCGCTCTTTATTTTTCCGCACCAAACTCATTTACTGGGGAAGAAATTCTTGAATTACAGGGGCACGGTGGCAGCGTGGTTCAGGATCGATTAATCCAGCGTTGCGTAGAATTGGGCGCCAGAGTAGCGCGTCCGGGAGAATTTAGTGAGCGAGCATTTTTAAATGGGAAGCTAGATCTGGCAGAAGCAGAAGCGGTGGCCGATCTAGTAGAGGCTGGTTCGGTCCAAGCAGCTAGATCAGCGGTTCGTTCAATGTGCGGAGATTTCTCCAGAGAGATTAAAAATGTTGTAAATTCGTTAAAAGACATCAGAGTCTTTGTCGAGGCTTCAATTGATTTTCCTGAAGAAGAAATTGAATTTTTGGCTGACCCGATAATATTACAGACATTAGAAGATATTGGGAACAGACTTGGCGATATTATTAACAAGGCTCGTCACGGTGTTTTATTGCGGGATGGTTTAACCATCGTATTGGCTGGAAGACCCAATGCAGGTAAATCAAGTATTCTCAACTGTTTGGTCGGCAGTGATGAGGCGATTGTGACCGCTGAAGCTGGCACTACAAGAGATGTTTTGAGAAAGGCTGTGGTCATTAATGGTATACCACTGCAATTGATTGATACTGCGGGGTTGCGAGAAGCGACGAGCATTGTTGAAAAAGAAGGCATTCGCAGAGCTTGGGCAGAAATTGAGGTGGCGGACTGTGTTTTGTATGTTGTCGACGCTACAGAGGTTTCTAATCCCAGTGTTAATACCGTTTGGCCAGATTTTTATAGGAGGTTTCCAGAATCCAAAGCCTCACTGACATTGGTATTAAACAAAATTGATTTAACTGATTTGGCGCCCGGAGAGATGATTAATAATGATCGCGCTTTCTGTGTATCAGCAAAATATCGAACCGGGATAAACGCTTTGATAAATCATTTGTTTCAGCAGGCAGGTTTCTTAGATCGAGGTCAAGGTGCTTTTTCGGCTCGGGGAAGACATGTTTCCGCTCTCAAATCTGCTTTGTCTCATGTTACTTCAGGAAAACAACAATTGATACAATCGGGTTCTGGTGAGTTAGTTGCTGAGGACTTGAGACAAGCGCAAAATAGTTTATCAGAAATAACTGGCAACATAACTTCTGATGAATTACTGGGAGAGATTTTTTCGTCCTTTTGTATTGGAAAATGACCGGATTGTCAAAACTGGTCAAACTTTTTTTTCAATTGCTTAGAATTAAACGATATACCCATATTACCACTGTTTTTTTCACTGTTTATACACATGTTATTCACACTATATGGTCAAAAACTAACCATTTTATTTTAAATAAATGTTAGTTGTTTAAATTTAATTAAACTTTAAAATGTTGATAAATATAGGTTTTATGTTTTTTGGGTTCTAATGTTAAATTTATCATATGTGGATAATCCTACTTTCTTTATATATGATGGATTTAAAATTTTGATCAGAAAGTATTTAGCTCCTAAAGAAGTCGCCCAGCAAAAGTGCAGCCGATCAACTGACAGTAATCTAAGAGATACACGCTAGAATCTAGATTCGCAAAAAAGGAATAAAACCATGCCAGCTGAAGCGGCTCATATTATATGGACACAATGTCAAAACCAGCTCAGAGACGAGCTTCCGGAACAGCAATATAACACTTGGATCAGACCGCTAAAAACTGGAGAGTATCAAACTTCTGACAAATCTTGGGATGAATTATGTTTATTTGCTCCTAACAGGTTTATAGAAGACTGGGTTAAAGATAAATTCAGTGGAAGGATTCAAGAGCTTTGTATGCAATATGGGGGTAAAACAGTATCTTTGCGCGTTACCAGCAATGTTATTCAAGAGCAGTTTGCACATCGGTCTTCTGATAATGCAGGTGATTTGAAAATTACTGATAAGCGGCACGTCAATTCAAAATCAATAACAAAATCGGTTCCTGCATCTGCTGTAAAATTGACATCCGCCGCAGAAAAAAGTCTCCAAAGTAATCTAAACGAGACTTTTGTATTTGAAAATTTTGTCGAGGGCAAATCGAATCAGTTAGCTTTTGCTGCGGCCCAGCAAGTAGTTACAAATCCTGGAGGGTCTTATAATCCCCTCTTCATATACGGTGGAGTTGGTCTGGGTAAGACACACTTGATGCATGCAGTGGGCAACTCTATGCGAGATTCTAATCCTAAAGCAAAAATTGTCTACTTGCACTCCGAGCGATTCGTTGCTGACATGGTTAAAGCGCTGCAGCTAAAGGCTATAGACGAGTTTAAAAATTTTTACCGATCGGTAGATGCGCTTTTGATAGATGACATTCAGTTTTTCTCTGGTAAAGAACGTTCTCAAGAGGAGTTTTTTCACACGTACAATGCCCTCCTTGAAGGCGGACAGCAAATGATATTGACTTGTGATCGTTATCCAAAAGAAATGGACGGCGTGGAGGAAAGACTCAAATCAAGGTTTGGGTGGGGGCTTACCGTAGCAGTTGAACCGCCAGAATTAGAAACGCGAGTAGCAATTTTGATTAATAAAGCTCAACAAGCTGGAATGCCACTTACTCGAGAAGCGGCATTTTTTATTGCTCAAAGAATCCGATCCAATGTTAGAGAGTTGGAGGGAGCATTAAAGCGAGTCATGGCTCATGCCCAATTCTCTGGGCGTGTTATAGACATAGATTTAATTCGCGAATCGCTTAAAGATTTGTTGGCACTGCAAGACAAGCTGGTTACCATAGACAATATCCAGAGGGTTGTGGCCGATCAATACAAGTTAAAAATTTCAGATTTGCTCTCAAAACGACGCAGTCGTTCTGTGGCAAGGCCACGACAAGTGGCAATGTTTTTAGCGAAAGAACTTACCAGTCATAGCTTGCCGGAGATAGGAGAGGCTTTTGGTGGCAGAGATCATACTACCGTGCTGCATGCGTGTCGTAAAATCCGAGAATTAGAAATTGCAGACAAAGAATTAAAACGAGATTTGAAAAGTTTATTTAGAAAATTATCCACTTAATCAATATTCGGTAACTCCGAGGAAATCCTATGAAATTCAGTTTAGTACGTGAAGCCCTTCTGAGACCCCTGCAATTAGTAGTGGGTGTTGTTGAGCGGCGTCAAACTTTGCCGATACTTTCGAACGTCCTTTTGAGTATTGACGACCAGAGACTATCTGTCACTGGCACCGACTTGGAGGTAGAAATAATTGGTTATACGGAGACTTCCGCGGTTATTGAAAGTGGAGAGATCACAGTTTCAGCGCGAAAACTGGTTGACATAGTGCGGTCTCTTCCGGAAGGAGCAAAAATCGATTTTGCCAGTGGTGATGGAAAAGCTCTGGTGACCAGCGGACGGAGTCGATTTACCTTGGCAACTCTTCCGTCTAATGAATTTCCTTCTGTAGATGGCGGCGATAAAACACTTGAACTGTCTATGCAAGGCAGTGTCGTGAAAGATTTCATCGCTGCTACTTCTTTTGCAATGGCGCAACAAGATGTTCGCTACTATTTAAATGGTATGTTGTGGGAGGTGTCAGAAAATAATCTACGTGCTGTGGCGACTGACGGCCACCGTATGGCGAGATGTGATGTTGTCTGCGAGGTGTCTTCAGATACTACTGTAAGCGCGATCATACCGAGAAAAGGCGTTGTCGAACTTGCAAGGCTGTTATCTAATGACCAGGTAGACATATCTTTAGGGTCAAACCATATAAGGATAACATCTGAAGATTTTTGCTTCACTTCAAAATTGGTGGACGGGGCTTATCCAGATTACGAAAGGGTTATGCCAAAAGAAGGAGAAAAAATCGTTCTGGGTGATCGAGACGAATTGAAGCAGGCTTTCAGTCGCGCGGCTATTTTATCTAATGAAAAATTTAGAGGTGTACGTGTATTGTTATCATCGGGTTCGCTAAAGATGATTGCTAATAATCCTGAACAAGAAGAGGCCGAAGAAGAAATGTCAGTGGACTATTCTGGTGATGACTTGGAAATAGGTTTTAACGTAAGTTATCTACTTGATGTGCTTAATGTGCTCCGGGGTAATGACGTTCGCTTAAGCCTTTCGGATGCTAACAGCAGCGCTTTGGTGGAAGACACATCAAATGACAAAGCAGTATACGTAGTGATGCCCATGCGATTGTAGGTTTTTTTGTGTTGCATTTGTTCTAGAGAGGCATTCATTCAAGATGCAGCTGTCAACCCTGAACATTTCGCAAGTCAGAAATTTGCAAACGACACGTCTGCAGTTTTGCCCGTCTGCGAACGTTGTATTTGGAGATAATGGCAGTGGAAAGACGAGCTTTCTTGAATCTATTTATCTGCTAGGCCGCGGGCGGTCTTTTAGGCATAGAGATCTAAAGACAGTGGTTCAATCAGGAACCAAAGAACTCGTCGTTTCAGGTACCATTTTTAGCGATCAAAATGATGTTTCATCGAGCTTAGGCGTAAAAAGAACTACAGAGGGGCGGTTTGAGGCCCGACATAATGGAAATGGACTTCGTTCGGCGAGCCAGCTTGCGCCTAAATTGCCTCTTCAGATGGTGGATGCACATAGTTTTATTCTCCTTGAGGGCGGAGCTATGCAGCGACGCCAATTCATTGACTGGGGAGTGTTCCACGTGGAACAGTCGTTTGGAGACGTTTGGCGTCGTATGCAGCGGGCATTAAAGCAGCGGAATCATTTGCTCCGTCATGATAGAATGGACAGTGAGCAACTTGTTGTATGGACCAAAGAGTTTGTCAGTGTTTCTGATGCGATAGCTCGGTACAGAGGAAATTATTTAGCAGATCTGGAGCTAGAAATTCGCGGAATATCAAAGCACTTCGATGGTTTAGGAGTGCTAAGTTTAGAGTATTTAAGTGGTTGGGATCGCAAGATTGGTCTTGCCGATGCTATAAAGTCGGATTTCGATAAGGACCGAAGGTTGGGTAAGACTCATCAAGGAGCGCATCGCGCTGATCTAGTCGTGAAGATCGATGGGGCTTCTGCTGCGGAAAGGTTATCTAGGGGACAATTGAAGCGTCTAATTTATATTTTGAAACTGGCTCAGGCATCGCTCTACAAAAAAAGGACAACAGAGTCATGCATTTTTTTACTCGATGATCTGCCGGCAGAGCTCGATGGTCGTCATCTGCGGCAAGTTTTAGGTTGCTTGAATGAGCTTTCTTGCCAATATTTTGTTACTGGGATTGAAAAAACCGATTTTAAGGATCTTCTGGTGGATATTGCGCACCAGATGTTCCATGTGGAACAAGGCAGGATTTCTCTGGCTTAAATTAGGAAATAAATAAAATATGACCGACGAAAAAAATTATGATTCTTCGAGTATTACGGTCCTCAAGGGATTGGATGCTGTTCGAAAGCGTCCTGGGATGTACATTGGAGACACCGATGACGGAACTGGTTTGCATCACATGGTCTTTGAGGTCGTTGACAATTCCATTGACGAGGCCTTGGAAGGTTTTTGCTCTGAAATAAAAGTGGTTATCCATCCTGATGAGTCGATTTCTGTAGTAGATAATGGCCGTGGTATTCCCACGGAAATGCATGCTGAGGGTGTCTCTGCCGCAGAAGTTATTATGACAGTGCTTCATGCGGGGGGTAAATTTGATGATGACAGTTATAAAGTTTCAGGCGGTTTGCATGGCGTCGGCGTGTCAGTCGTAAATGCTCTTTCAAAAGATTTGCGTTTGACTATTCGTAGAAACTCGAAAGTATATGAACAATTATATAAAGATGGAGTGCCACAGGCGCGCTTGTCAGAAATAGGTGACACGACTAGCACTGGCACCGAAATCCACTTTGTGCCCTCTCCGGATACATTTACTAATATAAAATTTAGTTTTGAGACACTGGCAAAGAGACTCAGAGAGCTCTCTTTTTTAAACTCGGGGGTAAAAATCATTCTTCGAGATGAGAGAACCTCCAAAGAAGAGAGTTATGGCTATGATGGGGGCTTGAGAGCTTTTGTCGATTTTTTAAATTTGCATAAAACTGCGATTAACAGCATGTTTCATTTTTCTGTTGATCGAGAGGATGGTGTGGGTGTAGAGGTTGCAATGCAGTGGAATGACGGGTTTCAAGAAAATTTACTCTGTTATACAAATAATATCCCCCAGAAAGATGGCGGCACGCATCTTCAGGGGTTTAGAGCGGCATTAACACGTGGCCTCAATAGTTATATAGAAAAAGAAGGCTTTGCTAATAAAACAAAGGTAAATACTACCGGCGATGACGCCAGAGAAGGGCTTACGGCGATAGTATCTGTGAAGGTGCCTGATCCGAAGTTTTCCTCTCAAACCAAGGATAAGTTGGTTAGTTCGGAGGTGAAGACAGCAGTCGAGCAAGAGATGGGAAGCAAATTCACTGATTACCTTCTAGAATTTCCACAAGATGCTAAGTCGGTGGTCAGTAAAATGATTGATGCAGCTCGAGCAAGGGAAGCTGCGAGAAAAGCGAGGGAGATGACGCGTCGAAAAGGAGCGCTCGATATTGCTGGGTTGCCAGGCAAGTTGGCCGATTGTCAGGAGAAAGATCCGGCTTTATCCGAAATATACCTTGTTGAGGGTGATTCTGCTGGAGGTTCCGCAAAGCAAGGTCGGGATCGTCGGACCCAAGCGATACTGCCCTTGAAAGGAAAAATTCTCAATGTTGAGAAGGCTAGATTCGAAAAAATGTTGTCTAGTGCTGAAGTCGGTACACTAATCACAGCCTTAGGTTGCGGGATAGGATCTTCAGAATTCAATTTAGAAAAACTGCGTTATCACACCATAGTAATTATGACCGATGCCGATGTAGATGGATCACATATACGAACACTATTACTGACATTCTTTTTTAGGCATATGCGCGAGTTAATTGAAAATGGTCACATTTTCATAGCCCAGCCGCCTCTTTACAAAGTTAATAAAGGCAAGGCCGAGGAGTATCTGAAGGACGATATGTCGCTCACGCATTACCTCACTAACAAAGCACTTGAAGATGCCAGTTTGCATATCAATGCAGACGCCCCTGCTATTCAAGGAGTGGCGCTAGAGGCTTTAGTAAGATCATTTCAAGAAGTTTCCGGCATGATTGAAAGGTTGTCTATGATATACCCTCGGGAGGTTCTTCAGGCCATGGTGTACACTGAAGAATTTGGTTCTGAGCTACTGACCAATTTTGACGCAATGAAAAATTGGTGTAACGATATCGAAGGAAAGCTCAAATTCGCAGAAAATGGAACGCGTCGTTACGGAGTTGAAATCTTCGAAGATCAAGAGAGGCGCATTTTCCTCCCTATGGTGGAAGTAATTGCGCATGGAGTGTCTCACACTTATACAATTTCTCGTGACTTTTTTACCTCCAATGAATACGAATCAATTGTAGCTCTTGGACATAGGTTGAGGGGATTGATTGAAGAAGGAGCATTCATTCAGCGCGGAGACAAGAAAAAGGAGATTTCTAGTTTTGAGGATGCACTGCAATGGCTTATGGGGGAATCACGGCGAGGGATAAATACACAGCGTTATAAGGGACTTGGAGAGATGAATCCCGAGCAGTTATGGGAGACGACAATGGACCCGGCGAATCGAAGAATGCTCCGGGTAACTATTGACGACGCAATAACAGCAGATCAGATGTTTACGACGCTTATGGGAGATAATGTGGAACCAAGACGAGAATTTATAGATACCAATGCGCTATCAGTAGTAAATCTAGACATATAGAGGTAGGTCAATCATGTGTCAGATACCATAATTTGAGATTAATCTCCCTCAACACCAGTAAGTAATGAAAAGTCGGCGATGCCACAGAACAACTGCCTCAATTCTTGAAGCAAGGCTAATCGATTCCTCCTTATTTGGGGTTCCTTTGCCATAACAAGGACCTTTTCAAAGAACTCGTCGACTGGTTCTCTCAGTGAGGCCAGCTCTTTTAAGGCAATTTCGTACTTTTTCTGGGATATGAGTTCATTCGCAATCGATTTCTTTTCCTCTAAATTCTCGAACAAAGTTATTTCTGCTGGTTCTCGCAACATCGCAGAATCAACTGAAAGGTCTTGAGAAGTTGCGCTAGACAAAATATTCACAACACGCTTGTTGGAAGCTATCAAAGCTCCTGCGTCTGGAAGTTTGCTGAATTGAGATATCGCTAAAACACGACGATTTATGTCTAACGGGTTTGATAGACCAAGCGTCGAAACCGCTTTAAAGTTTTCGATTGATATTTTTTTATCTTTGTATATAGAAATAAAGCGCTCCAAAATATAAGTGAGCGCTGACTTACTTGCCTCATTCGATTTGTCGTTTTCTGATATTAGGCGCCCTGAAAATTCTATTGCTCTTCTTAAATCAATGTCAATGTCGTTTTCCAGTATTATATTCAAGAGCCCCACACAAGTCCGACGTATAGCAAAGGGGTCTTTCGATCCTGAGGGCTGTTGGTCAATAATAAATATTCCAATTAATGTATCTAAACGGTCTGCTATCGCTAGAGTGATGCCCTCAGCACTCTTGGGAGTTTTGTCACCAGCAAAGCGAGGAAGGTAATGTTCCCGGATAGCGGTTGCTATTTGAGGTTTCTCATTATCATTTTGTGCGTAATATCCTCCCATAATCCCCTGTAAATCTTCAAACTCTCCAACCATATCGGTTACCAGATCTGCTTTGCAAATAGCCGCGGCCCTAGCAGCCAGCTCCGGAGCACTTCCAATAGTATCTGATAGGAAATGACACAACTTAACAAGACGTTCAGTCTTGTCTAAAACTGAACCCAATTGCGCTTGATATATAACTCCAGCGAGTTGTTCTCGCTTGGCCTCTAAGCTAGATTTACAGTCATTTTCAAAAAAGAATACAGCATCTGCTAATCGGGCCCTCAAAACTCTCTCATTACCCCTAATTACTTGAGCTGGATCTGCGCTCTCGATATTTGCCACCGTGATAAAAGCAGCCATTAATTCCCCGTTTTTGTCCACAATATGGAAATACTTTTGATGTCCTCTCATGGCAGAGATAAGGGCTTCGTCCGGTATCTTTAAAAAATCTTTATCAAAATATCCTAGGAGTGGCACAGGCCATTCAGTAATCGCAACCACCTCATCAATCAGAGACGGTTCCATTACGGCTACACCGCCAAATCCAATTGCTAGCTTCTGGACCCCTTCAATAATAAGACGGCGTCTTTCAACGACTAAAGAAACAACATGATGCTCATAAAGCTGTTGCTCATATGAACTACCTGACTTAATTACTATCTCTTTCTTGGCATGAAACCGATGTCCATGACTAACGGCCCCAGAATTAATACCCAAAATATTTTTGCGTAAGACCTCTTTACCATAGAGAAGAACCACCCAGTGAACTGGTCTTACAAACTCCAGTCTATTAGTGCCCCAACGCATACGTTTCTTAAACGGCAGCTTGGAGAGTACCTGATTGATCAAGTCTTCAACAACATCTTCGGTTAACCTTCCTTCAATGACTTGTTTAACACGAAGCTTGTCTTGCTTGCCATCGAAACTGATACATTCTTTTAATCTAACTATTTCCAGATTATGTCGTGCAGCAAAAACCTCCCCGGCCTTTGAGGGGGAACCATTTTCCTTGAATGCAATGTCAACGGATGGTCCCCAGACGACTTTGTCAAGATCTTGTGCCTTCCTTTGCAGCGATTTTATCCAGAGAGCAATTCGTCGAGGTGTAGCATAAGTTGTGACATCAGAGTGCGACAGCCTTTGTTGTTTGAGCGCTGCAAGCACACCCGATGAGAAAGCTTCTGATAGAAGCATTACTTCTGAGGAGGGCATTTCTTCTAGACCGATTTCTATAAATAAATCATCTTTCATTAGTCCTATCCGCCTTTGCCAAGCCCAGCTTTTTTTATTGTTTCCTTGTCAGCAAGGGGGAAACCCATACTTGCTCGTGAATCTAAATACACTTTTGCGACTATTCGAGCTAAGCTTCGGACGCGGAGAATATAGCGCTGTCTTTCGTTAACCGAGATGGCTTTCCTCGCATCAAGTAGATTAAACGTATGGGATGCTTTCATTACCATTTCATAAGCTGGCAGCGGGAGCTCGGAGGAGACTAAACTTTCGCATTGGCGCTCATAGTGGTCAAAACTTTGAGTTAAAAACTCGACATCGGCATGTTCAAAGTTGAAACGTGACATCTCTAATTCATTTTGATGAAACAAATCGCCATAGCTAACTGTATTGCCTTTTTCTTCTGACCATGTGAGATCAAAAACATTATCTTTACCTTGGAGGTACATAGCGAGTCTTTCGATCCCATAAGTAATCTCCCCGGTCACAGGGAAGCACTCTAATCCTCCCACCTGTTGGAAATAAGTAAATTGGCTTACTTCCATACCATCGAGCCATACTTCCCAACCGAGTCCCCAAGCGCCCAGAGTCGGTGATTCCCAATTGTCCTCTACAAAACGAATATCATGTATTCTTGTATTGACGCCAATCGTTTCAAGTGACGAGAGATAGAGGTCTTGAAAATCGTTTGGCGATGGCTTCATTACCACCTGAAACTGATAATAATGCTGAAGTCGGTTAGGATTGTCGCCATATCTCCCGTCAGTCGGCCTCCTTGAAGGTTGGACATACGCGCTCTTCCAACTTTCTGGGCCGATTGAGCGAAGAAAAGTACTCGGATGGAAAGTTCCAGCACCGACTTCCATGTCTAAAGGCTGCATTATGACGCAACCTTTTTTTGCCCAAAATTGCTCGAGGCTGAAAATCAATTCCTGAAAAGTTTGCATTGTATTGCCGGTTTCAGTCACAGGACGATCTCGATAGTTAATTATCTTGTCTACCCGTCAATTATAAGCCCCCAAGACTAGAATGATAGGCCATAAGATGGTGAAATGGCGTTATTGAACCAAATATATAATTTTTTTGGCACAGCACTGATCTGCGGTGACAGTGTTTTCGATCTCATTCTAAACTTTATTTACCAGGTAACAAACTATGGCAGTGTTGAGTGATCTTAAGCCAGTTCGAAAAGCGATTTTCCCGGTCGCAGGGTTAGGATCAAGATTTTTGCCTGCTACAAAAGCCAGCCCAAAAGAAATGCTGCCTGTCGTGGACAAACCATTGATTCAATATGCGGTAGAGGAGGCTGTCATGGCCGGTATAACGGAGATGATTTTTGTGACCGGAAGGACGAAAAGAGCTATAGCCGATCATTTCGATAAAGCCTATGAATTGGAGCATCAGTTGGAGAAAAGTGGAAAGAGCCAGTTGCTGAACATTGCACGAGAAGTTGTTCCCAAGGGAGTGAGTTTTACCTATATCCGACAAACCGAAGCGCTTGGCCTAGGTCACGCTGTGCTCACTGCAGCGCATCTTGTTGGGGAAGAACCTTTTGCAGTTTTACTCGCCGACGATTTGATTAGCCCTCAGGCGAATGCGCTGGAACAACTCGTGAAACAGTATGAAAAATTTGGTAGTTCCGTGATCGCGGTCCAGAGTGTACCTAAACGAGAAATTTCAGCCTACGGCGTCATTAGTGGGGAAAAACAAGCCCAGCGACTCTATTTGTTGGATAGAATTATTGAAAAACCAAAATTTGAGGATGCCCCGTCGGATAAAGGTGTAACGGGACGATATATTTTTACTCCTCAAATCCTTGATAAATTGAGTATATTGGAGCCGGGGGCAGGGGGAGAGTACCAACTTACTGATGCTATTCAAGCGCTGCTGTCCGAAGAGCGAGTTCTGGCTTACGAATTTGAAGGCACTCGATACGATTGTGGCAGTAAGCTTGGGCTTCTGAGGGCGAATATTGAACTCGGGCTAGAACACCCTGACATCTCGAAAGTTCTCCGAGAATATCTAAAAAATGAACTTCCTAATTATTTAAAGGGTTCTCCATAAGTGGCAACGGCAAGACGATTCAAAGGCGGTTTAATATTAATCTTTCTGACACTCACAGCTCGTATGCCTCTCAGTCTATCTCGAGCGATTGGCCGTTTACTCGGTTGGACTGCACTCAAACTAGAGATTAGCTCTTGCAAGGTAGCAAGAACGAATTTGAAGCACTGCTTTCCTGATTTGGGGGACCGCTCGAGGGAAAGGATTTTGCGTGGACGAATGTTACATATAGGGCAGATGCTTTTCGAAACACCACGGCTATGGAATCGGTCAGCTGATTGGTTGCAAAGCCATATCGTAAATGTGGCAGGAATGGACCTTTTTAAGGAAGCTTTGATTAGCAAAAAAGGTACAGTATTGTTGGTGCCGCATCAGGGAAACTGGGAAGTCGTCGGGCTTTGGATTGCCAAGCAAACCGCTATAACTTCGCTTTACGAGCCCCCGAAACTGAAGGATCTTGAGGACTGGATAAAGACCTCTAGACAAAAGTCAGGCGCCACTTTGGTCCCAACAAATTCGCGTGGCGTGGCAGCGCTCTTGCACGCGTTGAAACGAGGTGAGACCATCGGAATTTTGCCAGATCAGCAACCGCCTGCCAATGCTGGAGTTTTCGCACCGTTATTTGAAAAGCCTGCAATGACGATGACGCTAGTTTATAAATTGCTCCAGAGGTGCGACGCAAATGTACTCTTTTGCACCGCTCTTCGGATCCCCGGTGGTTGGAGTATTCATTTTGCGCAATCAGATCCAGCCATATACAGTGCAGATCAGCATGAAAGCGTATGTGCTTTAAATCGCGGTGTTGAGCGAATAGCAGAGTTAGAACTGTCTCAATATCAGTGGGAATACAAGAGATTTAGGCAACAACCAGAAGGGCTTTTGTCAATTTACTGATATTATTTACCCAAGCTTTTGCTAAGCTGAGCAGTGTTTTAACATGAGAACGAAAATTCCCATCAGTGAGCCAGACTGGCATCAATTGACTCCTTTTTCTGCGGCAGCAGGGCCAGTGTCCTTGCGGGCCTGGCTTCTTGATCAAAAATCACTCACAGCCAATTTGAAAAAGTTATGTGCTGATAATTTTTCGGTTGAAATTATCTCCCAGCGTATTGAAAATCCGCGCCCTTCGGAATATGAATTATTCCCTGAGCAGAAAGATCATCGATTTTTAGTCCGGGAAGTCATGCTTTTAGGTTCAAGCAACCCTTGGGTCTATGCTCGAAGCATTCTGCCTGAAGGGACCATGTCTGGAGAGCTGAGTGCCTTGCGGCAATTGGGAAATAACCCTTTAGGTGCTTGGTTATTCTCGCAGCCGTCCTTATCTAGAGGTGTTATGCAGGTTGCGATGGTTAGGGCAGAGCATGTCCCAAATTTAGATCCTAAACTTGCATCGAATTCCATGTGGGGGCGTAGGTCAATGTTTTTTGTGATGGACAAACCTATTTTGGTGACAGAAATATTCCTACCTAATTTCGAAGCATATTTAAAAAATTGACTAAGGCTATGAAATTGTGAACTCTTTTATATTAAAAACATTGCCTTGGATTCGTCTAATGCGCCTAGATCGTCCTATCGGCACATTGTTGTTGTTATGGCCGATGCTTTGGTCAATTTGGCTGGCAGCAAAAGGGGTACCATCGATTTTTAACTTGTTTATTTTTACTTGCGGTGTTTTAGTAATGAGGACTGCAGGGTGTGTAATCAATGATTATGCAGACAGGCACGTTGATGGGAATGTGTTACGAACAAAAAACCGGCCGATAGTATCGGGAGAGATAGAACCGAGAGAAGCGCTGGGCTTGTTTTTTGTATTGCTTTCGCTAGCCTTTGTGCTTGTCTTACAAACTAATGCGTTAACTATCAAGCTTGCTTTCATCGGATTGGTGCTCACAATTTTCTATCCATTCGTTAAGAGGTGGAGCTACTTTCCTCAGGTGTTTTTGGGCTTGGCATGGGCCTGGGTTGTTCCGATGAGTTTTGCGGCGGAGCGAGAGGTTATTCCTAAAGAGGCGGGAATTTTGTTCTTAGCAGTAGTCTCTTGGACTGTGGTATTCGATAGTTTTTATGCAATGGTAGATCGTGAGGACGACCAAATCGTCGGTATTAAATCAACAGTGATCTTTTGGGGTGAGAGGGAATTGCTTTTCATTTCGCTTCTCCAATTGCTTACGTTAGTTTTACTGATTATTTGCGGGGAGCTGTTTGATAGGAATTGGGTTTTTAGATCGGGTATATTTTTTACTGCAATAATTTTTGGTAGGCAACTGTGGTTGGCTCGCGATAGGACACCGGAACGTTGTTTCGAGGCGTTTTTGAGCAGCCAATGGGTTGGTGCTCTCATATTTGGCTGTTTAGCTTTGGATATTTGGCTGTACCCTATTGGATAGGCAGCTTGTCAGATTTTTTGCCAAACGATTAAGTGATTATTCGCTGGCATCGAAACTATTTCTAGCAGTTTCATCGAGCCAGCCAAAGCCAGCATGTTAAGATCATGGAATTTTCGGATTCCCATGCTTGGGTGCAGGTCTTGTAGTTTTTTATTAAATTTAATATTACTTTTGGCTAACGCAGTATTTCCAAATATAAAGGGCCCATAAAGGCAAAAAAGCCCTCTGGAAGGAAGAGATTCAGCCCCATTGACGATCATTTTTTTTACTTCTTGTGGTTGCATTATGTGTGCAGTGTTGGCGCTAAAAATGACGTCATGCTCAGTTTTTGGCCAACCTTCAGACACGTTTAGTGCTATCGGTTGCGCAAGGTTGTCACTGGGAAAATCTTTTATCCATCGTTCAATGCCGAAAAGATTTATAGGCAGGTCACTTGGCAACCATGTTAGCCACGGCAATCTTGGCGCAAACCAGACGGCGTGTTGACCTGTGCCACTCCCTACTTCCAAAACCTTACTGGAGCTCCTCAGAAGCTTTTTCAGCTGTTCAACTATCGGTTGACGGTTTTTAACGGTTGCATCTGCAAATGGCTCGGTCACCTCGACTAAGACTTAATCTCGGGTAAAAATTAACTTGTTGCCACTGCTCATGGCTGGATTGTGTATATAACCGCTTTCTCGAAATTCTTTTAGACGCTCAGCATCGACGATCCTGTTTTTTACTGCGAAAGCGGCCATTTCCCCTCTAGCACGTTTTGCAAAAAAACTAATGACCTTGTAATCATCATTCTTCTTATCCATGAAGATGGGCGTTAATATTTTAGCACTAATTTTTTTTGCGTGGACGGATTTAAAGTATTCGTTAGACGCTAAATTTACCAGTATCGGATCCCTGTTGTTGTCGCTGAGTTTGGTTAAGTGGTTGTTGAGGGCATTGGTTATTATGTCTCCCCAAAAATCATATAAATTTGAACCCCTTTTCGTAGGATATTTTGTTCCCATTTCAAGCCGATAGGGTTGGATAAGGTCGAGCGGACGAAGCAGTCCATATAGGCCGGACAATATTCGCAGATGATCTTGAGCCCATTCGAGATCCCTAAGGTCCATGGACTGTGCGTTGAAACCTTGATAAACGTCGCCCTGAAATGCCAATATGGCTTGACGGGCGTTGTCAGAATCAAATGGTTGACGCCAAGACTGAAATCGTTCGAAATTCAGAGCGCCTAATTTATCGCTCAAACCCATTAGAGAGCATATATCTTGAGGTGTTTTTGTCTTCAACGAATCAATGAGCGTTTCCGAATGGTCAAGCATTTCAGCAGCGGAATACTTGTCTATGGTCGTTGGAGCTTGATAGTCCATCTTTTTGGCCGGGGATAAGATCATCAGCATTATGTCGTATACCTTTCGTCAATAACATTGCAATTCTGGAGATTGTACGTTAACAAATCAAGATTCGAATGATAGTCTATCGCTTTATTTGGTCAAAACTTGGTGTAGACAGTGAAATATCTAAATATATGTCTAGGTATTATAAATGTTTTCTTTACCTTTGGTTGCTCCGTCAATCCAGTTACGTGTGAGAGTCAACTAGTACTGACTTCAGAGTATGAAGATATTTTGCACGCGGAGAAAAATTATGCGCCTTCAAGACAAGTTCAAGGAGGAGATTATAATGTTGATCCGGATCTACAGAAATATATCCGTGACATTGGAAATCGGTTGGCTGCAAAAAGCGATAATCCAGCGCTGCCCTATGAATTTGTTTTGGTCAATAGCTCGGTACCCAATGCTTGGGCCTTTCCCGGAGGTAAAATAGCAATAAATAGAGGCTTGCTGTTGCATTTGACAGATGAGGCACAGTTGGCAGCGGTTCTTGCTCATGAACTTGTACATTCGGCGGCCCGGCATTCGGCCAGGAATCAAACGCGGGGAGTGTTAATTGATTTGGGTCTTGGAGTTCTGGAGACGGCTATGCCAAGTCAGACCTACAAAAAACACCTTGAGACGGCTTCGGTATTCGGTAGTTCCTTCGTTATGGCAAGTTACAGCAGGGAAGATGAGTTGGAATCAGATTTTTTCGGGATGCGTTACATGGCGAGAGCTGGTTATGAACCACTTGCAGCGGTTGAAATACAACAAACTTTTTTTGCTCTGAGTGGTAACAAACGAAGTCATTGGTTCGGTGACTTGTTCTCTAGTCATCCACCATCAATGGCAAGGGTTAAAGCTAACCAGATTACCGCAAGAAAATTAGTCTCAGGTAGTCGTTACAAAAAGCGTTTTGATGCTGCTGTGGCCACTCTGAGGAAAGACGCTAGCTATTACTCGAAAGCTAGGCGGGCCAGACAGGCGCTATCAAATAATGATCCGAAAAAAGCTTTGGAAATCATGGATAAAGTTATTGCAGCTCAACCTTTGGAGAGTGAATTCTGGAGGCTGCGCGGAGATGCATGGGTCCTAATTAAAGATTTCGAGCGGGCTCAAGCGGATTATTCGGAAGCGATCGCGAAAAATAACAGTTACTACTTAAATTATCTATCTCGCGGAGAGTTATATTTCCAGCAGGGGGAAACCACTAAAGCGTTAGCTGATGTTCAAATCAGCTATGATTTTTTGCCTACGTATAAGGCTAGTTATCTGCTGGGAATGATAGCGAGGCAAAGGGGTGATTTGGAAATAGCACAATATTATCTGCAGGCTGCCTCAATTGGTGGGGGGCTGACGGCAAAGCTCGCTGAAAGAGAGTTAGAGCTACTTCGCTTCAAGTAGCAGCCAAAATTTCTTCAGATGCTAAAGACCAAGGTTTGGGTTTCCGACATTAGATTAAACACATTTCTTGGGCGCTCTTTCATTGCTGAATGAGGCCTCTCTTTTAAATCTACCAGCTTAAAATTTAATTATGGAGGTTGTCGATGCCCTCAATGTGGGGTAGTCTTTAATAAGAGTGCATTGCTAGATCAGGAGAAGCTAGAAGGATCTGGCCTCAAGTTTACCGTCCAACTATTGAGGGAAATTAAGTGCAAAACAATCAAAATCCCCCTTGTGCAGTTTGCAAGCTAGTACGGATATACATAATGCTAGCAATACCCATGATTTTAATCATGTCGACTCAGCCAGAAATAGCGCGGCTAAAAGGAATATCGTTAACCAATGCTTTCTCGGCTTTCATTGCGGTGGCGTTTGTTTGTATGATCGGATGGAAGTATTATCATGAGATATGGAAACCCCGTCGTGAATCAGCCGACAAAGACCGCTCCTAATTGTTGGGCGTGCGTTCACTTTAAAATTACTCATGACCGTCGCAGGCCTTATGGTTGCAATGCAATGGGATTTAAGTCTAAAGCGTTACCAAGCGTGGAAGTAATTCGAGCGCACGGGGAACATTGCTTGAGTTTTTATCCAAAACCTAATTTAAGATAATTTTGAATTTACTATGATGCTTGGACTAACGGTCGCGAACCAGCATGAATGGCTGCTTAATAAGTCTCGCTTGACGACAGGAAATATTTCCAGAGTATGAGTTTAGAGCGCAACGGAACTGGTCTTGATGGAGAGTGTTCGGATCTGATAGCCAGTGGTTCGCTACTTCAGCATCTTTAAAGACATTCGGGTTTAACGCTGGCGCAATGCAGTTGGGCTCTATGATTGATTTCATTTCTTTTCTTGTGGGCAACCGCCAAGATACCCCAGACTTATCAGAAAACTCCTTACCAAAGGCTACTGCCTCGTCCCAAGAAAGTCTCAGGGCCTCACCTTTACAAACATAGTTGACAAAATTCTTGCCTGCCGGACATCTGTACCAGGTAATGCCAGTTAAGGGATCAACAGCCGAACCCAATTCATCGGTATAACCCTCAAAGCGCTGTTTATCGTATGCTTCAATGGCGTCTTCACATTTCAACTCTGCTTTGTGGATATCACAACCTACGAGCAGCATTGCGGCAGTTATGAAACATGCATGGAATACTCGTGGGGAGAAAGGGGACCAACCTTCAAGGTCAAATGTATGCATTACCTTACCTCACAGATCTTGTGCGCCAACCGTATCTATTACCTTTACGACAACTCAATATTTAAGGATCGTAAACTCTTGCACCCAGGCTTGCAATATAAATCAATTTTGATGGTAAAGCCCCAGTAATGCCAAACCCTTAAAAAAATGCTATCTTCTCATCTTATCATTGACTTAGAAGATGTTTATGATGATTAACTCTAAGAGAAGGCCATTATTGGCAAAGACATCTTGACAGGGATCCATTGAAGGGTGTTAGATTAAATTTCTGGCAAGTTCTGTCGATAACTCTTTCGTGAGCTGCAGAACTATCTGGGGTCAAAGTGGATTTTTTAAGCGTCAAACAAGTATAGTTTTGACAGCAACTGACGATTTTTTGTATTTGGGGATACTTTATGGATATTGCAACGATAGTTGGCCTTTTAGGTGCATTTGGTTTGATCTTTGCTTCAATTGATGACATCGGCGCTTTTATCGATACGCCATCGATACTTATCGTGGTTTGTGGTTCGGCCATGGTGACACTGGCTAGATCTTCGCTGGCCGGATTTTTGGGGGCCGGCGCCGTCGCGGGCAAGTGTTTTATGTACAAAATGGATGCTCCGAAAGATCTCATTGAAACAATGGTAGAGCTCGCCACTATCGCTCGGAAAGACGGGATGATCGCCCTCGAAGGGCAGGAGCTATCCAACAAATTTTTGGCAAAAGGAGTCGGGATGTTGGTTGATGGTTCAGATGCTGACGTCATTAAACCAACCCTGGAGCGAGAGAAAGATTCCACCAAGATACGGCAGACGGATGGGGCTAATTTGTTTGCTGCATGGGGCGAGGTGGCTCCTGCCATGGGTATGATCGGCACCCTGATTGGTTTGGTGCAGATGTTGGGGAACATGTCAGATCCCAAAGCGATTGGACCTGCAATGGCAGTGGCGCTTTTGACAACCATGTATGGTGCAATTCTTGCCAATGTAATAATGCTGCCACTCAATATGAAATTGGTGGAAATGTGTGCTGCTGAAGAGCAAAATAATGAGCTTATAATTGAAGGGCTGCTGTTTATGGCCGAGGGCGGTAACCCACGCGTTTTGGGAGACAAACTGGCCGCTTTCTTGGATCCTAAAGTTCAGGCCGAACTGGCCACAGGCTAATTTCGGGCGGATTGAATAATGGCTGAAGAAGGTGACAAGGCTTCGGAAGAGGCCTCAGAGGGCGAAGAAAAAGTAGAGGTTAATTGGTGGGAGGAGCCAATTGACCCTGGCCCGCCAAAAGAAGACTGTCCTGTATGCAAAAGCGGAGCGCCGGGCTGGATGGCAACCTTTGCCGATATGGCTACTCTTCTAATGGCGTTTTTTGTTCTTTTACTCTCGTTCGCCGAAATGAGCGTCCCCAAGTACAAGCAGATTGCGGGTTCTTTGAAGGCTTCGTTCGGTGTGAAGAGGATCGTTCCCACAATCACTATTGAGACCGCCAGAAGCATTCTGGTGGACGATTTTTCTCCGGCTGTCGCTGAAGCTACGGTAATGAGAAATGTAAGACAACGGTCTGACGATATAACCCACCCCAATGTGGTTAAGAAGACTGAAGAAAAGGAAGCTGATTTCAAAACAAAGAAGGCCTTCAGGTCTGTCGAACAGGCGCTACAGGAAGAAATAGATCAAGGTCAGGTCAAGGTAAGAATAGAGGATAACAAGGTCGTTGTTGAGTTGCGAGACAACCAGAACAGTGGTGGCAAGAGTGATGCCGCGGTCAATCAGGGCACAGGTGGCCCGATTAGCCAAGCCACCATCGATATTGCTGCCAAAGTGGTTGAGGTGCAGGCTAAATTGTCTACGGAAGTTGAGGTCCGTAAACAAAAGCTGGCTAGCGGGCGGTCAAAACGGGGTAGCGAAAACGAAGAGAGCGCAAATAAGTCTCCGGGTGGCCCGACGAACAAAATAAATCAGGACATTGAGAATCAATATCAAAAAGTTAAAGCTGACTTGTCCAAAGACATTGCAAAAGGCCTTGCCGCTGTTGAGAAGGTTGGAGATCAGATTAAAGTGCGCCTCGCAAGTCAGGGTTCATTTGTTTCAGGCGGTGCCAATCTCCAACCTGAGTTTCAAGCACTATTGGGGCGAGTTGGCAAGTCGCTGTCTGCGTCTAAAGGAAAGATGCGGGTTGAAGGTCACACGGATAGCGTTCCGGTGGCATATAACGGGCGTTTCAAGTCCAACTGGGATTTGTCTGCTCAAAGATCTGCATCGGTGGCGCAATTTTTCATCAATGAGTCAGGTTTTAAAGAGAAAAATGTAACAGTGGCCGGGTTTGCAGATACCCGTCCAATCGCGAGAAATGATAGCGCTGCAGGTCGCGCGAAGAACCGTAGGATAGAGATAATCGTTGATGGTAAGTAATTCTGAGAGCATAAGCTAATGGCTGACGAGGAACAACAAAACGAAGCAGTTGACGATGCGGAACTTCCTGTGCCTGCAGAAGACTCAGAAGCTGAGGCTGATAAAGAGGAAGAACAAATTGTAGATTCTCGAGGTAATCCCACTGTTCTAGATGAGGAGAGTGGCAAGCCTATTGAGCGGGAAGTTATTGAATACAAGAAGGTGGAGTGCCCTCCATGCAAAAGCGGGGCTCCAGCCTGGATGGCAACGTTCGCTGATATGGCAACACTGCTGATGGCTTTTTTCGTCTTACTACTCTCGTTTGCGGAAATGAATGTTCCAAAATACAAAGAAGTTAGTGGTTCTATGAAGAACGCGTTTGGTGTTCAGCGCATTGTGCCCACGGTAGAACCTCCAAAGGCTAAAAGTATTATTGCAAAGCAGTATAAGAGAGCGAGAATTGAACCCACAGCGCTCAATGTGATCCAGGAGCAGACCACAGATGTCGAGCAACCGGTTGACCCGGTCCTAAAAAGCACCACAAAATCTGGAGATTTCGATACCAACTCAGACGTAGAAGCGGTTAAAAAAACGATGGCCAAGGAAATTGCTGAGGGTAAGGTAGAAGTTCGAGTAGAGGACAAAAAGGTGGTCGTCAAGGTCAAGACGACAACATCTACCGGTGAAGATGGAACAAAAGACAAGCAAAGTTCTGGGGCTCAGGTGTCACAGGACGACTTGCAGGTATATGCAAAGATAGCAATGGCGCAGACACAGGTCCAATCGGCATTGCAAGTAGTTGAGGCGTCGCCAGACAATAAGGCGGAAAACTTAGCTGGAACCAATAGCCAGAGGAGAAGAAGAGCTGTAGCAGACCAGTATGAAAAAATCCGGATGAATCTTTCCAACGAAATTAAAAAGGGATTAGCCGAAGTGAGGAGGGATGGAGATAAAATCATCGTCCGTCTTGCGGAAAAAGGCTCTTTTCGAAGCGGTTTTGCCGATTTGCAGCCAGGGTTCAAACCGATACTGCAGAGGATCGGTAATTCGATCAGCGATTCAAAAGGTTTAATTACCATTGAAGGCCATACTGATAATGTACCGATGGCTTTTAGTGAAAGGTATCGATCTAACTGGGATCTATCTGCCGCCAGATCTGCGGCTGTGGCAGATTATTTGCTTAACAATTCTAGTGTCACACGAGGCAGAGTAACGATAATTGGTCTTGCGGACACAAAACCTGTTATGTCCAATTCAACCCCTCAGGGCAGGGCCAAAAACCGTCGTATCGAAGTCATCATTGATGGTTGAAGTTTCTCATTCGGTATTCCGTCAATTACCGGCTTTTTATTGAGAAGCAGCTCCTTTTTACTAGGAAACTAACTACCACCTCTTGATGTGCTAATATCGCCCAGTATTGGCTTATTCGCTTAAAAGTGCTAGTTAGCTCTTATGGTTTATTAATCGTCTGAGCGTTCACGCTCTTCGATAATCTGCTCTACCTCTTGCTGTTCCTGAATATTATCGAAAATAGCTTGCGCATGCTCCTCAGTAATCTTAAACCTCCCTCGAAGGTCTTCCAAATGTTCGGCTTCATCCTCATCGATGATTCCGTCGGCCATCGCGGCAGTAATTTCGGCCTCAAAGATTGCTTCCCTGCGTGCCATTTGGTTTGAGAAGGCGGATGCCACTATGCCAGTTAGCAATGCAACCGCGCAAACGCCCATAAGAGCAGTGATGGAACCAATAACTTTACCCATTCCTGTTACTGGGCTTACATCCCCGTAACCCACAGTGGTAAGGGTAATTAATGACCACCACATAGTATGCGGTATAGATTTGAAATTATCAGCGTTTTCAGGCGTTCCGCTCTCGGCGATATACATCATTGAACTTGACAGAAAAAGAGCTATTGCCATCAAATAGATTGCGGCAACAAATGACTGGCGTTCAGCATAAATTGCAGAGAACAGGTCCTCCAGCGCGGTAGAGTAGTGCGAGATTTTGAGCAATCGAACCAGACGCAGAACCCGCAGCCAACGTAAATCAGCTCCAGGCATCAAAGCTTGAAGAATGCTTGGAAGGATGGCGGCAAGGTCTATTAAGCCGTGAAAGCTGAAAATATAGCTTGCTCGTCTGCCGGATGAGTCCTTGGCGAGATTTTTTTCGTCAGAAGCCACTGACCAGACTCGCAGTAGATATTCCAAAACAAAAATAACCACTGAGACATTTTCGAACAATTCGAGTTCAGTTTGATAAGATGCCCTAAAACCTTCCAGAGATTCTAAGCACACAGCAAAGAGGTTTAACAGGATTAGTGTGGTAAGAAAAATATCGCAGCTGTAGCTCGCTGCGTCAGTCCTATCACCTTTGTTAAGGATTTGAAATACTCTGCGACGTGAAAGTTCCATTATCTCTAGCCTCTCGGAGTTATTTGCCCATTAAGATTAGCTTATGCCATGGTGCGCCTGCAACTGTCAAGCAACAGAACGTTTTTGTATCATGGTTTTGATAGGGCTAAATAATTTTAGATCGAAGGATCCGTTTCCGAGTTTTCGTTCGCGGCACCTTGTTTATCGGTCAGGCTACTCAGATAGGTGTTTATCGTGGATATCTGATCGTTAAAGACAGAGTCCGATCGCACTAGCTTTGGAGATTCTTGATGGATAGCAATGAATTGGTGAAAGAAAAAACACTCGGTCGAATGATTGACAGCTATTTCTTCATCGTCGTGAGCTGTTTCTTTTGCGTTTTCTGATTCTGCTAACACAGTATTTTGACCATAGAGCCAGTCATACTCTTGGCTAAATTGCGACTCGTCTTCATTGCGATGGCTTTGGGAGAGGCTCAAATCAAAAGCGCTCTGAGATCGAGGTCTGAGAGCGCTTTGTGATGATCCAATGAACATGAAAAGCTATCAAATGACTTCGGTTTACGAAGCCATAGCTCGTTCTTGATCTTTGAGCAAGGATGGTAGTAAGGTCCAAGCCGAACTAATTTCTTCCATTAGACCTTTGACTTCACGAACTGCTTCAATGTCATTATAGAGATTCGCTTTAATCAAGCGCCGCAAGCAATAATCGTATAATTCACTAAGGTTTCGAGCTAATTCGGCACCTTTTTCAAAGTCCAATGAGCCTTGCAATCCGATTATGATATTACTGGCCCTGTATAGAGCATCACTCTTCTCTTTGATGGACTTGCGCACCAGATGACCTTCGGCGGCAGATAAAGAATCTATCAAGCCATCAAACAACATTTGAATCAGCTGAACGCCATCAGCATACGGAACGGCAGATGACACGTTCACATCTTGATAAGCATTCAAAGCTTTGGCATGTCTTTTCATTTTGTGGAACTCCTCGTGTTTTACTTCTAGTACTGATGTAACCGATGTAGTACTTATATCGTCGAGAACGAGGATTTCTTTAGGAAATAAACCAATTAAATTTTATCAAGCGATAAATAAATAACGTGCTTAAAATGTAGGGCAAGATTTATAGTTACTACTGAGGCATAACTCGGCTAGTTGTGACGCTTTAGCTATTTCTTCTTCGGTTAGCTGAAGCTTCGATAGGTCGCCGATATCCGAGCTATCTTCTCTGCCATTGCGTCTGGCAACTTCACTCCAGGCCAAGGCTTTCAGTGGGTCAGGTTCCCCCAGGTCCCCGGCCTGTAGCATAAAGGCGTACATAAATTGCGCGTTGGCATAACCCTGTTTTGCCGACTCGAGGTACCAGACTTTGGCAAACTTATAATTCATGGTCACCCCTTGCCCTTGATGGTAAGCCAGTGCAAGCATATATTGTGCATCAGGCAGCTTTTGGGCTGTAGCTAACTTGAACCATTTGACTGCTTCTCGGTAGTTTTTCTTAACACCATATCCTTCATAGTACAGCATTCCAATATTGTGTTGAGCTTCAGCGAGTCCTTGCTCAGCCGCTTTTTTGTACCAGCCCATAGCTTTTGGATAGTCTTGAGCCACGCCAAATCCTTCCTCATATAAATGGCCTACATTGTTTTGTGCTTCAGCAACGCCTTCATCTGCCATTCTGATCCAGGCCCGCATAGCTGTGGCGTAATGACCTCGTTTTAGTGCGGCGAGGCCAGCATCAAAACCGTTGTCTTGGGCCCAAGTTGAGTTCAGAAAAAATAGGGCTAAAAAGATAGTGTAATAAGGTCTCAACATAACAACCCAATATTTATAGTAAACCTAGTCTCGTTCAATAGTGCGTGCCTCACTTTGCACATCTATCACTGCTTGAAATAATTCACCCTCAGCTATGCTTCCAATCAGACGATTTGAGCCTTTCTCAACCACTGGGAGACTTTCACCGACAAATTGACTGACCTTTATCATTGCCTCGTTAAGTGATTCATCACCATAAAGGGTGATTGGTGTTTTATCCATGAACTCTCCTACGTTGCCATCCTGACAGGCTATTGCTTGGTAGATGTTCAGTTTGCCTAAGAGCGAGCCTTCCGCATTAACGATGTATGCCTCGGTATGACCTCTGTTTTCCATTTCGTCTCGAACCTTGTTTCCATTGTCGGAAGGGTCAGCTCGAACATAATCTTGAGAAGCAAATGGAGCGAGCGCCTGTTGCTCTAGGGCAATAGCCTCCCGACCTTTCAAGAGGTCTACACCTCGATCCAGAAGTTGGCGATCGAAGAAGGAGTGTCCAAAAAGACGGTGGGTTATCAACGTGCAGATCATCACAGCGATCATGGCGGCGACCGCATATTCATACGATTGAGATAGTTCCAAAACAATTAAAACGGCACTCAGAGGGGCTCCAATAACTGAAGAACTTACCGCGGCCATTGCTGCTACGCTGATTACTGACCCTGCAGCACTAAAGCCAAGTGGTGCGATCAACTGGGCGGAAAGTGCGCCAGTCGCAACGCCTATAAATAGTGCCGGTGAAAATACTCCCCCGAATACGCCAAAGCCAATACATGCTGATGTCATTAGAATTTTTGCCACTAAAACGGTCGCTAAAAGCGGCACTAAGAACTCTCCAGAAATCATGGCATTGACACTACCAATTCCAAGGCCCAGTGCCTGAGGTACAAATATTCCAATTACGCCGCAAATAGTGGCACCTATAAAAGGAACGGCTATGGGGGTCACACTCATAGATGCAGCGGTTGCAGTGGCATAACGCAGAGACCACATAAAAGCGATTGCAACAGCCGCAAATACGGGAGAGAGGATTACTAGTAACGGAACTATTTCAGCAAGTGACGGAGCGGCTGATGTAATTTGAAACGTGAGCGTCTGCGGAAAAAGATAATTTCCCAAACTGCTTGCCGTGATTGATGCGACAGTAATCGGCGCAATTGCCCGAACTGAGAAGTGTCTAAGAATTGCTTCATGCGCAAAAATGATACCTGCAATTGGTGCATTAAACCCTGCTGAAATTGCCGCTGCCACACCGCAGCCAAGGTATACTTCTCGAGGCAGCCTTGAGAATCCAGCGCGTTTTCGTAACTGCAGCTTAGAAATTACTACGCCCATAGTTGCTCCAAAGTGAACAATTGGACCATATTGCCCAACCGATGCGCCTCCGCAAAGAGAGGTAAATGCTGCAAGCGTTGACGCAAAACCTTGTTTTACATCCAGTGGCGAGTCTGGTTGATGTGCAGCATACATGGAGTCTGCTGGCCCTGCCCATTTTTGGATATTAAAAACCTTTTTAATGCAAACCATCCCAGCTGCAGCAACCCACAAAAACACAAGGCTAGACATGGATAGGTCTAATCCACCAAAGTTGATATTTAGTATGTCTGAATTCATTCGCTGCTGGCTGAGCCACTTGACTGCGATTACAAACAAATTGGAGACTACAGACATTATCGAGCCAACTAATCCCCCGACAAAAAAAATGATAAGTACCTCGACAAAAGCATCTTTGACTTGTTTCATGATGAAGCCTTTCTATTTATTAAGATTTTTGCAAGGAAACCGACCCATCTGAAAGCAACAAATGTAAATCGGACTCAAGCCTTATCTCTAGTGTAGCAGAAGGCAATGCTTGTGAAAATTTGTTCTTGCGCGATGATCTACAAATTTGTGTTCTTGAAGGCGGCGTTTATTCTCACTAGAATAATGACTTATGTTGTGTTATTAAAGTGCTATAACGTATGTTAATTCTTTGTTGTAAGCGCACTTTGACTGTTATTAGGTACCCTGCAGCCGGAAATGTGGGCTTTACGTAGCTTTTTGAGTATAGTTTAGATGCAAAATCTAAAAAAAATTGTGGGACATAGCGCGGACATTAATGAACTCCGTGGTCTGATTAAGGTTGTGGGCCCAAGTGATGCTACAGCTCTTATTTTAGGAGAAAGTGGCACCGGTAAAGAACTCGTGGCAAGAGCCCTTCATGATTGCTCGGATCGTTCCGCCGAACCTTTTATTCCAGTAAACTGCGGTGCAATTCCTCGAGAATTGTTAGAGAGTGAACTATTTGGGCATCGAAAAGGAGCTTTCACCGGGGCGATATCAGACCGGAAAGGCCGTTTTGAGTTGGCTAGTGGCGGTACGCTCTTTTTAGATGAGATCGGCGATATGTCAATGGATCTTCAGGTCAAACTCCTGCGGGTTCTGCAAGAGCGGGTAATCGATCCAGTCGGAACCACCCAGAGTATGGCAATTGATGTGCGTGTTATTGCGGCAACTCACAAAAATATAGAGGAATTGATCTCCAAGGGTGAATTTCGGGAAGATCTGTATTACCGCCTGAATGTTATGCCTATAGAAATCCAGCCTTTACAATATCGTAAAGAGGATATTGTCCCTCTCATAGAACACTTTTCCTTAATGCACGTTAAGCGAAAGCAGCAGCCCATCACGTTTGCCACTGCGTCAATGGACCTCTTTATGCGCTACAGTTGGCCCGGCAACGTCAGAGAACTATCAAACCTGGTTAACAGATATTCAGCACTGTACCCCGGACAAACTGTTGATTTCCGAAACGTACCCCAGAGTATGTTGCCACCGGGCATAAGAATGCTGGCTAATGAAGGGTCGGAAGGATCAGAATTGGAGGGCCTAGACAGTGGTCAGGGAACATTTAATTTCGATGGGCAGGGGGAGCTTGAAAAACAACCGCCGCGATTGAATGGGGTTGACAATACCCAAACGATGGAGAGCGATACGGGAGAAATGTTTGACGAGACGATGCAGACTATCGCTTTGGCTCAAAATTGGGATTCTTTCCCAGAGCAAGGCTTACCATTAAAGCAACATATGGTCGACATTGAACGAAGTCTTATTCAGCAAGCACTTGACAAAGCCGAAGGCAATGTGTCAAAAACAGCTCGCCTTCTTAATGTTCAAAGGACCACTCTGATAGAGAAAATCAATAAATACGGTCTTGGTGCCTAAGTATAGACTCCCTTACAGATTATATTCTGCGCCTCTCTACCCAACCACTCAGTATGTAACTGGGTGATACTCGTTTTTACTCGGCACGTCACCATGGTTTAAGTGACCTTGCCTGTCAGTTTGTCGACTTTTTAAATAATAAACATGGCCAGATGGCCTTTGCCGCTGGCGAATAACTGACAGTTTTTTGCCACTCTATACGTAACTTCCTGTTAAACATAATGTTTATTATTTGGCATATATATTGCTTTACTTATAGTGAAGCGGCAAAGAATTTAATTTTTACTAACCATTAGAAGGTATAAAAGTGGCGAATACGAATAGCATACCCATGTTGTGGATCGATCCAGTCGAAAGATTAGATATGGTGCAAAGACAAGCCTTTTTGGACAAAGGTTTTGATATAACGGTAGGGGATTCACTGGACATTGATGACGATGTTCTAACCTCCGCGGAAATAGTCGTGGTGAGACTTGCAAAGTGCGCTACAGCGCTCAAGGAATTGCAATTGAAGCTCAACAGCTTGGGATCTCCTGCTCGAGTGATCACGAGAGTAGCTAGAGATCTTTTCGAGCTGGGCATAGAAGCGGTTCGTCAGGGTGCGCTTACTGCGGTTCCTTCTGAGCAGTTGGCTCCATCTGAGTGGAGACATATTGTTGATACAACTTTTGGGGAATCTCGAGCGGACGCTGGGGAATATGTTTTTGCTGATCCAGTCAGTCGAAATTTGCTTGCGTTGGCCGAGCGCGTAGCAAAAGTTGATGTTACGGTACTCTTGACTGGACCGACAGGGGCCGGTAAAGAAGTTTTATCTCGTATTCTTCATGATGCTTCTCCTCGTTACGAGGGCCCTTTTGTGGCATTCAACTGTGCGGCTATGCCGGAAAATCTTATTGAGGATATGCTTTTTGGCCATGAAAAAGGTTCATTCACAGGCGCGTCCAAGATTCAGCAAGGGTTGTTTGAGCAAGCTCAAGGAGGGACTATTTTCTTGGATGAAATTGGCGAGATGTCCTACCATATGCAGGCAAAATTACTGCGAATCCTCCAAGAGAGAACGGTTGTTCGTTTAGGCGGCCAAGAGTCTATTCCCCTTGATATTCGCATTATCGCGGCCACTAATCGGAATTTAAAGCAAGCTATCGCTGAGCATCGTTTTCGAGAGGATCTATATTTTAGGCTAAGTGCGTTTAAGTTATCTTTGCCGCCACTTTCAGAACGACCAATGGACATCATGCCTTTGGTAGAACAGTTTGCGAATCAGCATAATAGTTCGGGACAACCGATCAGTATTAGCGCTGCTGCGCAGCAACGATTGGTAGAGTACCCATGGCCAGGAAATGTGAGAGAACTACAAAATGTGATCGTGCGAGCTATTGTTTTATCGAACGGGCGATCCATAGAGTTAGAGCACTTACTTTTCGACGACTTGCATGTAAGAGACGAGTTCTCCGAGCCAACGCGTCAATATAGTGCCTATGATGATCGGTCTCGCAATTGGACCCAAGGGAGTCCATATACATCCAATTCCAGAAATGCAATCAATTATGGTGCAGCTTTAAATGAGAATTTGGCAGGAGAAAATCGAACAAGTACGACCTCTAATGTCCGTTCTGTTCTAAACCGTGCGGTTCAGGAAAGTGAATGTAGAGCAATTACAGAGGCGCTTGAAAGCTCTAGAAGTAGGGATGAGGCAGCAGAAAAGTTGGGTATTAGCCCAAGAACCTTGCGACATAAATTGCAAAAGCTCCGAGAGCAAGGTATTTCAGTAACTAGAGCATATGCACGATAGGAGAGAATCAAAATGAATAACCCTACCAGTATGAGTAATATTGAGGCGGTTCTGGGGCAGATTCGCAACTATCAAGCACAAGCCCAAGATAGCACACAAAAAACAGCACTCGGAATGAATGCGGTAAATCGAGAGTCAGTTGGTTTTGGTGATGCGATTAAAGGAGCAATCGAAGAAGTTAACTCAAAGGCGATGGAATCGAAGGCATTGCGAACGGCATATGAGCATGGTGAAGACATTCCGTTGACTGATGTTGTTATTGGAATGCAAAAATCGTCGTTGGCCTTCGAAGCCACATTACAGATTCGAAATAAGGTCTTAAAGGCATACGAAGATATTCTTCATATGCCGGTGTAACATATTTTTTTGAGAGAGTACGAATATGGCAGCAGCAGCAGAGCCAGGCACTGATTTAGTTGCCGAGCCTTCACAAGTTGATAACAGCGCCATGGCGGAGGGGCAAGTGCCCGCTACGACAGCCGCTTCAAGTCCCTCTGCTTCCGCTAGCATGTTGCCAGTGGTCTCCGGAGACGGGTTCCCTAGTGTCACAGACGTCCTGGCGCAACCAGCAGTGCGGAAGGCGATGCCAGCGATTATCACCCTCCTGACTATTGTTGTATTTCTGATCGCTTATTCGTTGGCAAAAGAGCCGCCGTATAGATCTATCTACCCTGGACTTTCTGAATCTGACCGTCAGGCAGCATTTGAAGCTCTATCGGGCGCAGAGTTCGACGTAAAGATTAATCCCGAATCTGGGGATCTTATTGTTACCGATGAGCGTTATCACGAAGCAAGATTATTTTTAGCCTCGCGTGGATTACCTCAGGAGGCATCTGTAGGTGGTGTTGGCTCGTTGAGTGAAGACGCATCCATGACTACAAGTCAGTTTATGGAGCAAGTGAGATACATTGCCGCAATGGAGCAGGAATTGGCGAGAAGCGTGTCTCAGATATCAAGTGTTGCTAGTGCTCGAGTACATTTGGCTGCGCCTAAGCAAAGTGTGTTTGTTCGAAATCGAACCCCAGCCAAAGCATCAGTTGTGGTTACTCCGCATCAGGGCCGAATTATTTCCAACTCGCAGGTTGAAGCCATCATACATATGGTGTCTTCCAGTGTGCCTTATCTCGCTACTGATGATGTGGTTGTTGTCGATCAGCGGGGAAAGTTGCTAACTGATGCGAATCGGAACGCTTCAATGCAACTAAGTTCATCGCAGATGGAGCACAAGCTCAGTATTGAAGAAAACTATAGGACTCGCATTGAAGCTCTGCTGGCTTCGGTAGTCGGAGCAAATAACGTCAGATCTCAGGTCGACGTGACTATGGATTTCACTGAGGAGGAGGCGACTTTCGAAGAATTCGACAACCGTGGAGTTGGTCCAAAAGCTCGCTCGGAGATTATTTCTAGTGAGGCCAAAAATTCTGAGGACGCCATGGGTATTCCGGGTTCTTCTTCAAACGCAACACCTGCTGAATCCGCAGGTGTGGTGGACGGACAGCTGTCAAGTGAACTGGGTGGAATGCAAGGCGCTCGCAGCACTAAAACTACGCGCAACTATGAGGTCGATAGGGCCGTGAAGCATGTAAAGCGCATTGGTGGAAATGTGGAGCGTATTTCAGTTGCTGTGATTATAAATGAGCGAGAGGCTACAGAGCCTCCACCTCCACCCGCTGCTCCAGCGGAAGGGGAAGATCCGGCAGCAGAAGTTGCAACCGTAGCTGCAGCCGGCCCAGTGGTCACTGCATTCACTGAGGCAGAATTGGAACGGTTTACTGATCTGGTGAAAGGCGTAGTCGGTTTTAGCGAAGCGCGTGGTGATACGGTTACAGTTGTGGCCGCAGCGTTCGAGAAGCCGGTGCCTATAGAGAGTTTGGTCAAGTGGTATGAAAATGCGCAAGTCATGAGTACCGCTAAAAGTCTGGGTGCAGCATTCACGTTTGTCGTGCTACTCTTCGTGGTGGTGAGGCCAGTTCTCAAGTCTTATCTACCTCAGGTAGAAGTAGTAGAGGAAACTACGCGAACACGGCGTGCGGACGGCGAACTTACCGAAGAAGAACTGGCAATGATCCAAGACGAGGAAGAGCCGGAGTCGCTGGAGGATATCAAGGCGAAACTCAAGCCGAAGAAGACTAAGATCTCAGCAGAGATGCTGGATACCGCCAATAGCTACGACGACAAGATTGCTTTAGTGAGGTTCTTAGTTGCAGAAGACGCCGGCCGAGTCGCGAACGTAATACGGAAAATGATCAAGGTCAGTTAGAGGAACGCTTGAGGAGAATACATAATGGCCGAAGCAGCAGCAGCGGAAGTTGAAGAAGAAGGGGGGATGACCCAAGCCGTCAAAGATGAGCTGGAGGTCATAACCACTACTGAAAGGGCAGCCGTTATTACCCTGTTGCTCGGGGAGCAACAGGCTTCAGATATAATACGATTTCTTAACCCTCGTGAAGTGCAGGCGCTGGGCGCTGCTATGGTGGGTGTTGCAGATCTTTCCCAGGAAGCGGTTAGTTTCGTTTTGGACGATTTTGTGGCAGCTATCAAGGGCCAGACGGCACTTGGACTTGGGAGTAGCGATTACATCGAAAGCGTTCTCAAAAGAGCATTGGGTGACGATAAAGCCGCTACTATTCTTGGGCGAATCTTACCAGGTGCCTCTAGTAAAGGGCTTGAAATTTTACGTTGGATGGATGCTCGCTCCATTGGCGAGATGATTCGAGAAGAACATCCTCAAGTGGTGGCTATTATCCTATCCGTTCTTGAGTTTGATGTCGCGGCAGACGTATTAGGATTCTTGCCTCCCGAGGTGCGAGCCGAGGTTATGCAGCGTGTTGCAATGCTTGAGACGGTCCAACCCTCGGCCATGGAAGAGCTGGAAGGAATAATGAAGGAACAGTTCAGCTCAAGCTCGTCGGCGAAGTCCTCTAGTATGGGTGGCGTCCCAACAGCAGCTAAGATAATGAACTTTGTTAAAGTGGATATGGAAAATGCCATCATGGAAGGTGTAACCGGGTTAGATGAAAATCTAGCGCTGGCAATCCAGGACAACATGTTTACCTTTGATAACTTGGCAGCTGTGGATAATCGTGCAGTGCAAGTGATAATGCGTAATGTGGAGGGTGATCAGCTCATGAGAGCCTTGAAGGGCGCTGATGAGGAGACCAAAGAGAAATTCCTTGGCAACATGTCGCAGCGTGCCAAGGTCATGTTCCTCGATGATATGGAGGCACTCGGCCCGATTAGAATAACGGATGTGGAAGAAGCTCAGAAAGAGATCATGCGAACATCGAGAAAACTGTCTGACTCTGGTGACATAGTCCTTGCGGGCCGCGGCGATGACTTTGTCTAGTGATGGGTCTGTCACTTGGCGGCTAAATGATTTGCTAGCAGCGGATCGAAAAGCGAGG
>CAJWMT010000002.1:0-68470 GCA_913044275.1 uncultured Cellvibrionales bacterium | reverse complement strand
GTCAACAAGGCAATCGCATATAACCATGCCATATGGCATTGCTTCGTTTTGATCGGAGCTTTAAGCCATTGCTGGCTGATTTTAGAGTATGTTATTAAGTAAGAGTACAAATTAATGCTCTACAAAATCTGAATTTCGTTTGTTTCGGGTTAAAATCATATAGCACAACCATGTCCTTTCTTCCCTCTCGAATTTTCGATGAATCTTGTTTCGAGCAGGACGATCTGAGGACTTGGAGGTATAACTTTATTTATCCCCGTTGTAGAAAAATATTAGCAAAAACTTTTTGAAAAAAAATTTAATCGAGGGCTTGTTTTTTTCCTACAATTCATATTTTGTGGTTTACAGGAGGTGCGGATGCTTGAAGTAACAAATTTGTCTCGGAATTACGGTGCTACGAAGGCCGTTGATGAAGTATCGTTTTCTGTTAAGTCCGGAGAGATAATCGGCCTACTCGGCCACAATGGCGCTGGTAAATCTACCATAATGAAAATGGTCACCGGGTTTCTAGAACCATCCCATGGCCAAGTCTTGATAGATGGGTCGGATATACTTGAAAAATCCGAGGAGGTGCGCTCGAAAATAGGATACCTTCCTGAGTCTCCCCCCTTATATGCAGAACTTTCGGTCATGGACCATCTGTATTTTTCGGCCCGGATGCGGGGATGCTCTGATGATTTAATGATCCTTGATGCAATGCGAGCCACCAACCTCCAGTCTAAGGCATTGGAGCAAATCGGCACTCTAAGCAGAGGATTTAAACAAAGAGTTGGAGTTGCGCAAGCTATCCTTAGCCGACCGAAGTTTTTGATCTTGGATGAACCTTCAAACGGATTGGATCCTGAACAGAATCAGGAGATGCGGGCACTCATTAAGAAATTGGCGGAAGATGCGACTGTAATTCTCTCGACGCATGTAATGCAGGAAGTGAACGCCATATGCGACCGAGTTTTAATTATGCGTTCGGGTCAGTTGGCTGTCGACAAACAGCTTTCTGAACTGTCAGATTCAAAAATCATAGAACTTAAAACGTCCGAAGCTCTTCCGATAGACAAAGCCCTAAAACATTTAGACTCAGTATCGGCCTCTCAAGAAATTATTCCTGGTTTATGGGAGTTGAGCATAACCGGCAACATAGATACCACTGTGGCTGAAGTGACTCAAGAAATGGTAGCATCAAGCTTTCCAGTGCATGCAATTAGCCCCAAAAAGCTGGATTTAGAGACCCTATTTCGTGATGTCAATGAATCGGAGGGTTCTCAATGAGACTGCAAAGAAAAATTATTTTTGAACTAGCCAACAAAGAGTTGAAAGGTTTTTTCAGCTCTCCCATTGCCTACCTCGTGCTTGGCAGCTTCATCGCGCTTTCATTATTTTCTTTTTTTTGGGTTCAGGCCTTCTTTGCACGCAATATCGCGGATGCTAGGCCGATGTTTGAAGGAATGCCTATATTGCTAATCTTTTTGTGTTCAGCAGTCACTATGCGAATGTGGAGCGAAGAAAGGCGGACTGGCACCCTAGAATTCCTAACAACTTTGCCTGTTACAACCTCTGAACTAGTTCTAGGAAAGGCTATAGCATGTATGACGCTTATTTTGATTGGACTGATTTTGACCCTCCCTGTCCCTATTACGGTCGACGCAATGGCCACACTCGATTGGGGTCCTGTTCTTGCCGGTTACTTAGCCACAACATTGCTGGCGGCTTCTTATCTAGCGATTGGTTTATTCGTGAGTGCGAGAAGTGATAGCCAAATTGTCAGCTTGCTTGTGTCTTCAGGAATTTGTGGCGTTTTCTACCTATTAGGTTCTAATCTTTTTGTGGAACTCTATCCATCTGCAATGCAGGACTTTCTAAGATCCATTGGGAGCGGTTCAAGATTTGAATCAATTACCAGGGGCCTTCTTGACCTTCGCGACATGTATTTCTACGTCTCAATTACCGCTGTTTTCCTTATTTTAAATATCTACTCGCTTAATCGAGCAAGCTGGGCTGATGAAAGCAACACCGACCGCCATAACACTCAAAGAGTCGTAACGTCATTGCTGGTTACGAACATTGTGCTAGCGAATCTCTGGTTATATCCCCTTAGCTCTTTACGCGCTGATGTCACAGATGGCCGTATCTTTTCTATTTCAGATGCGACACGAAGCTACTTATCCCAATTAGAAGAGCCATTGCGAATTCGAGGTTACTTCAGTCAAAAAACTCACCCACTGTTAGCGCCTCTGGCACCTCAGCTAAAGGATCTGTTAAAAGAGTATGAGGTTGCCGGCCAAGGCAGAGTAACTTTGGAGTTCATCGATCCAGCTCTTGACCCTGAACTTGAGAACGAGGCTAATATTAAATATGGAATCCGCGCAGTGCCCTTTCAAATATCCGATCGCTATCAAGCGAGTCTGGTAAATTCATACTTCGATCTATTATTAGAGTACGGAGATGAATTCGAAGTCCTCAGTTTTTCTGACTTGATTGAAGTGAAATCTGGCTCTCAAATGGATTTAGAGGTTCGTCTTAAAAACCCCGAGTTTGACATTACACGCAGCATAAAACGGGTTTTATATGGATTTCAAGGAGGAGGATCTATATTTGACAGTATCAGTGATTCCTTAAAATTTATAGGCTATATATCAGATGACCGACAACTGCCCGAGGCATTATCGTCGTTCAAATCTGAAATTCCTGCGATCATTGACAAGTTAATCGAGGAAAGCGGTGGGAAGTTAAGCGCCCAGATCGTAGATCCTCAATCTGGAGATGGAGCCTTAGCTGAAAAGATCCTGACAGATTATGGATTTCAACCTATGGTCGCGAGTCTTTTCGATGATAATAGCTTCTACTTTTATATGACACTGCAAGCAGGTAAAACGGTTATTCAGATTCCACTCCCCGATCCACTGGAACCGGAAGCCCTCACAAGAGCCATGGAAGAATCTCTCAAACGCTTCGCAAAAGGCCTACTCAAAACTGTCGTGCTTGTAGCTCCGGATCAGCCTCCGGCATATATACGGAGCCAAAATGCGAATTCTAGGATTAATGAGTACAATCAACTCACCAATGCTCTTGAGATTGATTTCACCATTATCAGAGATGACTTAAAGCAAGGCAAAGTGCCCGACGAGACAGACCTGCTTTTGCTAGTAGAGCCTAAAGAATTAATTGAAAGACAGATATTTGCCATCGACCAATTTTTAATGAAAGGCGGCACAGTTTTGCTCTCTACTTCCCCGTTCAGCGCTTCGATGAGTGCTGAAAGTTTATTAGCCATAGAGCATGTAAGTGGTCTTGAAGAGTGGTTAACTCATCATGGTGTCGAATTAGAAAAAACTCTATTGATGGATGCGAAAAATTCGGCTCTTCCCATTCCGGTAACGCGAAACCTTGGCGGTTTCAGTTTTCAAGATTTAGTATTGCTGGATTACCCTTATTTTGCAGATATAAGAGGTGAAGGATTGAACGAAGATCTATCCATAACCCGTGGCATACCAAATGTTACTGTGAGTTGGCCTTCGCCATTGATCATCAAGAGCAAGGAAGGACGGTCTTCCACAATTCTACTCAAAAGTAGTCCCGAAAGTTGGGTAACTAATGACACTGACATAATGCCTCAATTGTCGGAAGAAGGGTTGGAAATCTTTACCCCAGAGGGGGAAGTTAAGAGTAGAAATATAGCCGCACTTCTGGAAGGCAAGTTTGGAAGTTTTTTTGTTGACAAGCGCTCTCCGATGCTAGATGGGAATAGCGAGAAAAATGATGAGAGTGATTCCGAAAAGGACTCGGACCCACTAATAATCAGCTCAGTTATTGAGAAATCGCCAGAGTCTTCGCGCCTTCTGATTATTGCATCGAATGCCTTCTTAGCTGATCAAACGCTGAGCATGCTGGGATCGTCAGATGGTTCTCTGCATCGTAATAACCTGCAACTGATTGCAAATACTGTAGATTGGGCATTGGAGGAAACCAACCTCAACAATATTAGTTCAAGAGGACAGTTTAATCGGACTCTGCCTCCCTTAAATCAAAATCAACAGTCCATCATTGAATTCTTCAACTACGTATTATCGGTCGTTTTACTTCTTGCCATTTATTGGGCTAACAGGGCCATTGAAAGAAGGCGCCGAGCAACTTATGCAGCAAAACTTATTGAAATTACCTAAGAAGGAGACTGAAAGTGAGTGGCTACATAAAAACTCTTGCTGCACTTGGCTTGACTCAAGTGATACTGATAGTTGTTGTTTGGTTCAAACCATTTGATAGTCAACTAGAAGCAGGTGCACTCATCCAGATTGATGCAGAACAAATAGCTTACATTAAGATTATTGATAGCGAAACAAGCATTATACTCAGGCCAGATAACGAAAATTGGTCCGATGGAGTAACTGTCAACGATAAGTATTTAGGTGACTCGAAAAAGGCTTCTGAGTTTATTTCTCAAATCCTTGAGTTGGAGGCGCAATGGGCATTGACCCAGACCAGCAACGCGGTTAAAAGATTCGAACTTTCAGACTCAAATTATCAGCGAAAGGTTGAACTTTACGACCCGAATGACCAACTATTAGAGACATTTTTTACTGGGACTTCTCCGGAATTTGGCAAGGTCCATGCGCGAGTCTCGAAAAACAATTCCGTCTATGCAGTTGACATAGCCAACCATCAAATTTCCACAAATGTTGATGACTGGATCGACAAGGCTCAATTGGCTCTGGCAAATTTGCCCAGCGAGGTAAATATCGACCAACCGTTGAAAAATGAAGATTTTTCGCTCGCAGAAAATGAGGGATCTGCTTGGGAGATTAACGGGAATATTGCTGACGAGCAAAAGGTTAATGATTACCTGGCTCGTTTTAAAAATCTCCAAATACTGGGTATTTCAAACGCAGTAGAGGACAGTCTAGTTAGATTAGCCACCATTAATCTGCCTTCTGATAAAAAAGGAATTATTTTTAATTTTTATAAGTCAGTTGACGACGAGTTCTCCGTCACGAAATCTACTCAAAATACAGCTTTTCGAGTTTCCAAGTATTGGATCAACCAGCTACTTATCAATGAAACTGATCTTTTGCCTTCCGAGGAAGATCTCGATCCCCCGGGAGAAAACAATGTCGAATAGCAAGACAAGGTTCATTTAAATTCGTGCCAACTGCTGTAAAGAGTAAATCTCGTAACAGCCATCTATTTCTCGTCTAGGGAACAGCCGAGAGCCGCCCATATTTCACTGTAAGCAGCAAACCATCCGTAAAAGCCTGAGTAAGACATATAGACACTGGTTTGCCAACGCTCTTTCATAGTAGTTTGCGGCTTGAAGGGTCCGACTAGTCCATTTCTAATTTTAAATAAAATCTTATCTAGCATCTGTGCCATCTGACTAGATTTTCCGGCATTTTTAGAAAGATGCCAGTGACGATCTTTAAGGATCTTGACGAGCATCTTACTTATTTGAATTCGATGCTGTTGAGTATGGGATTGATTCCGCCCGATTGAAGCCACCAGATATGTTTAGCGCAAAACTTAAATATAGACCACTTTGCGTTATAGCAAAGATACCTCACAGAACTTCTAAGATCACAAAAAGAACCGTTACATTCACGGTCTTTGTGTACAATTAAATTACTGATACCTCTAAAATAGAAAATGTCATTTCAACTTATTGAGCCGCTGCATGCAAAAACTTAAAACATATGAATTGTTTAATCTTTTCGGTGAACCAATTACTTCTCCGCGTGGCAAACAAGCATTAATCTGTTTTATAAAAGAGGATTGCCCAACCTGCAAAGAAATAACCCCCCTCCTCGAGGCTCTTCATAAAAGTCTCTCAAGTAATATTGTAATGCATGTGATCGCGCAGGATTTCTCGGTCAATCAGCGCCTTAACGACCTGCATAAGCCCGCTTTTCAAATTCTCGATGATAGCGAATTGCTTGTATCTTATGCATTGGACATCGAAATTGTTCCCACAATAATTGCGGTATGTGAAGATGGTTATATTCTAAGAAAACTGGCGGGTTTTGTGAAAGATGACTGGAAACAGCTCGTAAAACATATTATAAAAAACCCAACCAAGGATATTATCGATTGGCATGATTTCCCCGAGTGGCGTCCTGGTTGCGGATCATTATCGGCCGACCCGATCAATAGCTCCCGTTTGAGAGCAATATCTGAGGCTAGCAGAATTAGCGCCAGAAAGATTGAATTGGGTAGCGCTGATGATGCCTTTGAATTCATGTATGACCAGGGGTTTTCGGATGGCCTCCCTTTGGTTCCTCCGACACAGGAAAGAGTAATCAAAATGCTCTCCGGAACTGAACGTGACCCTAGTGAAATTGTAGCGGTTATGCCCCCAAATATGGGAACTTTGACTGTAGAAAAAATTGCAATCAATTCCGTAATGGCTGGCTGCAAACCTGATTATCTACCCGTTATAATCGGCGCGCTCGAAGCACTCTCCGATGAAGCTTTCAATATCCATGGTGTTTATGCAACAACTTTGGGCGCAAGCCCTCTCTTGATAGTCAGCGGTCCTATTCGAGACAAGATAGGCATGAACTATAAGCAAGGAGCACTTGGCCAAGGCAACCGAGCTAATGCAACAATTGGAAGGGCTGTTCGACTCATAATCCGAAACGTTGGGGGGGCTAAACCAGAGGGTACAGAGCGTTCTACTTTTGGTAACCCCCTGAAATACACGGGCTGCTTCGCTGAGTGGGAAGAACGCTCTCCTTGGCAACCACTCCATGTTGAACGAGGGTTCAGGGCCGATGAATCAGTCGTAACTGTATGCGCAGTGACAAGCGGCCCGACAGTAATAATAGATGAATATGGTCTTGAGAGTGAACGTGTCGCTGGCACTATTGCTGAGGGAGTCAGATCTATTCTAAACCACAAAGTGTATGGCGTGGCTCAATGCGTTTTGGTGGTATCTCCTGAGCACGCAGACTTGTTTAAAAAAGATGGTTTTTCCAAGCAGGATTTGCGCAGAAGAATCCAAGAGATTACTCGCTTAAGCTATAGAGATCTTATCCCAGATGATATCTCCAGCGCGGGACTGCGTCCGGAGGAAATTTTGAGCCTATCCAGAGAGACAATGGATATGCCCGTCTCTAAGTTTGCCGATGAGAGTGACATAAATATTGTTGTAGCAGGCAGCGGAGCAGGCAAGTTCACTGGCTGCTATCATGGTTGGCTAAATGGAAAATGGGGCTCACTGCCAGTCTCACGGAAAATCGAATCCATTTAGCTTTTTTTATTAGTGATAGATTAATATATGTCTGCGGAGGACTAAATTATGACAATAATTCTCGACCCAACAAACGAATCACTCCCTGTCGGGCGACAACTAGCACGTCGAACGAGTGTTATAGAGGGCAATATAGCTCTTCTTGATATATCGAAACCCAAGGGTAATATTCTATTGGATCGATTAGAGGAGAATTTTTCTGAGAGACTGCCATCGATTAAATTCACTAGGTTCTTCAAACCGACATTTTCTAGACCAGCGCCAGACAGCTTGCGGCAAGAAATTAATGAAGATTACCATTTCGTAATCGAGGCCTTAGCTGATTGAGGATCCTGTACGTCATGCAGTTTGCATGACACGATATGGTTTGAAATGCAAGGGAAACCGGCAGTGACCATAGCTTCATCGGAATTTATTTCTGCCGCCCATAGCCAATCGGAAGCATTGGGCATGAGAGATGCGAAATGCGTGTTTGTTCAGCATCCCATCCAAAACGCCTCAAATGAAGAGATAAGAAACAAAGCGGATCTAATAGTGGATGATATAATTAGAGCACTAACAAAGTAATATAACAATAGCGGTTGCAGTATGTCGGATTGTTAAGAATCTCTGAAAAAATAAGTAAAATAGAGATAGAGCATATGAAATTGGAACTTGAAAACAAGCATTTTGACACGGCGTTCCAGAGGTTAAGAAGTCTGGAAGGTAAAACAGTTGCTATAACGGGCACGACCACTGGAACTGGTTTCAGCGCCGCAGGGGCTTGTGGGAAATTAGGAGCAAACATACTACTATTGAATCGCCCATCCAAAAGAGCTGACACCGCGTTCGCGCTGCTGGAAGCAACAAACTCAAACGGAAAATTTTTCAAAATTGATTGCGATTTACAATGCTTTCAATCAGTTCGATCTGCTGCCACAGAGATAATGGCAAGATGCCCTGCAGGATTGGATATTCTTTGCAATAACGCTGGGGTTATGGCTCTAAAGGATTTGCCAACTGCGGATGGTTTCGATGTGCAAATGCAAACCAATCATCTGTCTCATTTTTTGTTGACGAAATTGGTTTTTCGACTGCTGGAAGAGGCCGCGCAAAAAAGAGGTGAAGCAAGAATAGTTAATCATTCAAGCATGGCTCGGCTGATGGTGAAAAAACTCGACCCAAAGTATCTTGAAAAGCGAGGGGGTAACCTCGGTGGAGATGGCACACGTCTTTTCATTTTTCAAGGTGGGAGATGGGAACGTTATGGTCAAACTAAACTGGCTAATGCTGCATTTACAGCATGCTTGCATATGAAACTGCGTGATAAAAATCCTAAAATAAAAGCAATGGTTGCTCATCCTGGCGTAGCCGAGACAGATCTTCAAGGCACGGCCATTGCAGATGGTGGTGCCGGGCCTTCAGGGGGTACAGGCAGGTGGTTAATTAGACAAATGATGAAAATGGGACAATCGCAACAGGATGGTGCCATGGGGATAATCAGGTGTATAGCTGACCCCGAAATTAATTCTGGCCAATTTGTGGGACCGGGCATGGGCATGACTGCGCTCAGAGGGCCGGCGTTAAGCTACCCCTTGGAAAGGTTCTATGACAACCCTTATACCAGAGATTTACTCTGGGAGAAGAGCTGTGAGGCCATAGGAGAAGACTTCGTAATTTAAAATACCGCGAGAGATAGTCTTGGCACAGCAAAACGGTTAGACCGCGAAGATGATCAAGAGGACTCTCTGTCATCCGCTGAGCGAAGCCATTTTTCCTCAAAAACCTCGATATCATCGAAACCAATTAGTTGACAAAATTCTGCAAAATCGAAGAGCTCAATATCTCTATGTGAACTAGTGCCTGTCGTCTTTAATCTATTTAAGACATTCTCAACCGCCGCCGCTCCTGCGAGTGCAGCAGTTCCTGGGAAAATAGCAAAGGCGAATCCCAGATCTGAAAGCGTATCGGCATCTAAGATCGGTGTTAATCCTCCGTCAGCCATATTAGCCATTACAGGCACATCAAAAGACGAACAAACTTTGTGCATTTCTTCCTCGGTTCTCAATGCTTCTGGAAAAACAATATCGGCCCCTGCACTGATATAAGATTCAAGTCTTGCCATAACGCCGCTCATCCCCTCAGACTGATGACAGTCAGTCCGAGCAGCAATCAAAGTATTTTCGTTCTGAACAGCTTCTCTTGCCACCTTAATTTTAGATGCCATTGTGTCAACATCTTCCAAGCGTTTGCCCCTAAGGTGCCCACATTTTTTAGGGAATTCTTGGTCTTCTAACTGGATAATTTGTGCGCCGGCTTTCTCGTATGAGCGCACGGTTTCTCTGACATTCAACAACCCTCCGAATCCAGTATCGGCATCCGCAATAACGGCTGCCTCTCCAACAACCTCAACTAATGTCGAAACTCGATCAATCATCTGTGTAAGCGTGATAATCCCGGCATCAGGCAACCCATAAGCTGATGCACCCATCCAGTAGCCAGATGCATAAACCGCATCAAAACCAATTTTCTTGGCCACGATAGCTGAAATCATATCTGGAATTCCCGGCGCACAGAAAAATTCTCCAAGTTTAATTTTTTCTTTAATCAGCATAACCCTCGTCCGCCAAAATCGAAGGAACAAAATCCATTAAGATTTATAATCCAAACCACATTATATTTTTCTAACCAAGTGCAACTGCCGAATTCAAAAGAACGCACAAGGCACGCAATCATGTTTTACTCCGAATACTTCGACCTAAGCTGTCATTAAAGCATTCAAACTGAGTTTTTCAATCATTGAATCGCGCATCGAAAACTTTTGCACTTTTCCAGTAACCGTCATTGGAAATTCCGCAACAAATTGAACATATCTAGGAATTTTGAAGTGAGAAATTTGACCTCTACAAAACTCGCGGATCTCATCCGCATCCGCTTTCTCTCCATGCTTCAAAACAATCCAAGCGCACAACTCTTCTCCATACTTGGCATCCGGAACACCAAAAACTTGCACATCTGTTATTTTGGGATTTCGATGAAGAAATTCTTCTACCTCCCGAGGATAAATGTTTTCGCCACCTCTAATCACCATATCTTTGACCCGACCTACAATATTAAGGTATCCATCAGAATCCATGGTTGCTAGATCCCCTGTGTGCATCCAGCCCGCCGAATCAACACTTTCAGACGTCCTATCCGGATCAGCCCAATAACCGCTCATTACGCTGTAACCGCGTGCCAAAAGCTCGCCGGTATCACCAATTGGTACTACCTGTCCAATTTTATTCGTAATCTTAACCTCAACATTTGGAAAAACTGTTCCGACCGTTGACACGCGTCTTTCAATAGCGTCGTCGGTCCGAGTCTGACTAATTGTAGGACTCGTTTCGGTCATTCCATAAGCAATCGTCAGCTCTTGACAATGCATCTCCTCCACTACCCGTCGCATTATTTCAATGGGGCAGGGCGATCCAGCCATTATGCCGGTTCTGAGCGACGACAGGTCAAACTCACTAAATCTGGGGTGCTCCAATTGGGCTATAAACATGGTTGGGACGCCATGTAATGCTGTGCATTTTTCAGCCTCAATGGCCTCAAGAACCTTCAGAGGATCAAAAGTCTCATCAGGATAAACCACTGAAGCACCATGTGTTAGCGCGGCTATATTACTTAGCACCATACCAAAGCAATGGTAAAGTGGAACTGGTACACAGAGTCGGTCTTTGGGACCGAGCTTCAGCACCTCTCCAGTCGAGAATCCATTATTGAGCGAATTGAAATGAGTTAGAGTTGCTCCCTTAGGCGATCCGGTTGTGCCGCTGGTAAACTGAATGTTAATAGGATCGTCAAACTGCAATCCTGACGCGAGTTGCTCCAGTCGCTCCAAGCTCTTCGGGGAAACCATTTCAATAACTTCAGTAAAGTCAAAACAGCCCCTCGAGGTTTTTCCTCCTATTTGAATCACGTGACTGAGCGTTGTGAGACGTTTGGACCCCAACTCCCCTGGATGGCTTTGAGTCAATGAAGGTACCAACTCCTTCAGCATCTCAATATAGTTACTAGACTTAAATCTTTCAGACAAGATAAGTGCTTTGCACCCTACCTTATTAATCGCGTACTCAAGTTCGAGCGCTCTGTAGGCAGGATTTATATTAACGAGAATTAAACCTGCTTTAGCAGTCGCATACTGTGTTACCACCCACTCGCTATTGTTTTGAGACCAGATGCCTACTCGGTCACCCGTCTCCAGACCGAGGCTAAGTAGTCCTGCAGCGAATGCGTCCACTCGCTTCTTAAGGTCTTTATAGGTCCAGCGCAAGTTTTGATGCCTTACCACTAGCGCTTCTCTGTCACTCCATCGCTCTGCCGCGGCATCAAAGTTCGCGCCTAATGTTTCTCCCAGCAAATTGGACGAACTGGAACCATGCACATAACTCTTGGATAACATGATAGTTTCCCTATTTTCTCTGAATAGCCCCTTATTATAAAACTATTTTTAATTTAGCGTGGTGTGAAGGCCAATCACTGTGAAATTGAATTTTGATCCTCACATCTAAGAACAGCATGTGCATCTCATCCCCCCCCCAAGATTGTTGCCCTATCGCAGAAGATGAATCCGATGCCGATAACGCCTTAAATCACCCTATTTTCCCGTTTAGCCTCATGGGATTATAATGACTACTCTCTGTCCTGACTGGGAGCGGCATTTTGAAAAAAATAAACCATTTCATCGGGGCCGCACGGTCTCAGCGAAAACCTACACACTCCCTGTGTATGATCCATCCAATGGAGAGCAGGTAGCCATTAACCCAAAAGGGGGACGATGAGATTATAGCGCAGGCAGCGAACTCTGCCAGACGCGCATTTCCAGCATGGTCTGCTATTCATCCGGCCAAAAGAGGCAGGATCATCTTGGCATACCACTTACTCATAGCCGCCAATAGCGACGAAATCTGCTCAATTATTACAAAACAGCACGGCAAGACTATGGAAGATGCCAAGGGCGAGCCAGGTCGAGGCCTCGAAAATATTGAGTACGCATATGGTATCTCAGAGCATCTAAAGGGTGAACATAGCAAATCAGTTGGCCCAGATATAGGCAGGTGGAGTGAATTTGCCCCACTAGGCATCTGTTTGGGTATCACACCTTTTAATTTCCCAGCTATGGTGCCTTTATGGATGTTCCGACTTGCAGTAGCCTGTGGAAATACCTTTATACTGAAATTATCCAAAAAGGGTCCCTCCACTAGCTTGCGCCTTGCGGAACTCTTCCATGAGGCTGGTTTGCCTGCGGGCGTGCTCAATGTGGTTCAAAGTGATCTTTCTACAGCTGATAAACTGATGCAATGTCCGGAAATTAGTGCCGTAAGTTTTGTAGGTTCTACTCCGGCCGCGACAGCCATCTATAGTGTTTTAAGCACAAGTGGCAAGCCATTTCAAGCTCTTGGTGGCGCCAAAAATCACGCAATTGTGCTACCCCGGTGCAGATCTGGAAATGATCTCAGATGCCATCGTGGGCGCGGCTTCTGGGTATTGCGGGCAACATTGCATGGCATTATCGGTAGTCGTTATTGTCGGACGAGAAACCTGTGATCAGCTGGCAAATACGCTTGCCAATAAAGTGGCCCGATTAACTATAGGATCGGGAAGACAGAATTTGGATATGGGACCTATAAATAGCGCTGTCCAACTCGACAAGATACTCGCTTTAGTTGAGTCAGGGGTTAGTAAAGGCGCCTATCTGCTGGTTGATGGCCGCCTAAACAACTGCTGCCAGCAGCCAAGATATTTTCTTGGTGGATGTCTCCTCGACAATGTCAAAACCGGTATGAGAATTTAACAGGAAGAAATGTTGGACCCGTACTTTGCCTCATGCGCGCCGAAACAGCCCCAGAAGCCCTAGAAATAGTCAACGTAAATCCATGTGGGAATGATGCAAGTATATTTACTCGAGATGGACATGCAGCCCGACAGTTTGCGAGCGGCATTCAGGATGAGTGGTAGGAATTAATGTTCCGCTTCCAGTGCCTGCAGCGAACCATAGCTTTGGTGGGTGGAAGGATTCCCGATTTGGTGATCTTGCTGCCTATGGCCCGAATGGCGTGAGATTGTATACTATAAAAAACTATTACCGAGAGATGGTTGTCCTCTGACTAACAAACTCAAATCGTTTCTTTTCCAGGCGGAAAATAAATTTCCTTGCATAAGATACCATCCCGCTGAGCAAAAGCCCGAACTCTGCGCCGAAAGGTAAAACTGACGTGTTACACTAGCTCCTGTTCTTAAAAAACAATTAGCAAGTTTTCTATATGAAAGGCCTTTGCAAAAGCAATTTAAAATTATTGGCACTGATACTTTTGGCGTTAGTCCAACCCACAAACTCAAGTGAAGCGCCATTGGAACCAAGGGCAATTATGCAATTCAGCTCCGCTCTTCATGAGAGTTCGGCACTAGCTAGTCGAGGAAAACATTTATGGACCTTGAATGACAGCGGAAACGGAGCTTTAATTTTTAAGCTTGATAAAATTGGGAATGAGCTCAAATCCTACCAGATGGAAAACACTATCAATTCTGATTGGGAATCGTTGGCAAGTGACGCTAACTTCCTATATATAGGCGATATAGGCAATAACTTTAATCGTCGAAGAAAATTAACCATATATCGAATAGCTTGGGAGGATATAGAGCAACCAGAGCCCTCTGCCCAGAAAATCACTTTTATATATGCTGATTATAGAAGCGGTCTGCCTATGTCTCACGATTTCGACTCTGAAGCAATCGCAATTCATGGTGATGAAGTATGGCTCTTCACCAAGAACAGAGGAGATAGAAATTCAAATCTTTACCGGTTTCCAAAGTTGCCGGGACACTATCGCTCCAAAACAACCCAAGTGCTGCCTGTGAACTCTTTAGTCACTGCTGCCGACATTCACCCTAAAACCAGACAGCTGGTTCTAATCAGCACCAAAAAGACATCTGAAGGAGGAAAGACCATCTTGTGGCTTGCACCAACATCGGATTTCGGTGTCGATTGGGCAAGCCATAAATCAATGGAAATAGCCCCCCATGATCAGTGGGAAGCAGTTGTCTGGGATAGCGAAAGTAGTGGAATCTTTCTGACTCACGAAAACAATAAGAGGGGTTTTGCCGGATTGGCAAAGTTATCTCTAGAAGCGATCTCAAAGGGACTGCTTAGAGATTATCAGCGCCCATCAACAGAATAAACCAATAGAGCATTTCCCGGCTCATGAAAATAAAGTCCATAACCAGAATTTGAAATGAGATGCCCTTGAGCTACTGTTGGCCCAGCTCCGCTCATGCTGCCACCAAAAGCCTCCACGCCGTTAACGGTCTCGAAGCTACGAGCGGTATCATATTCCCATAGAACCGATCCTGTCTCTTTGTCATAGATCCTTAAAAAACCATCCAAATGTCCCGCAACGACAGCTCCGGGAATGGCAGTAACTGGCGCAGAGATGCCAGGATCACATGTTTTACGGTCCTCTCCGCAAACATTATCCTGTAAGTGGCTCCACAATATCTGTCCTGTTTCTGCATCAATTGCAGTCATACCTGGTCGCGCTTTTTCAGGGTCTAACCACTCTCCGTTCCTAGTGTCATTCATGTCATTTACCGGCGCGTATACGACCGTGCCGTCAGCAGCCATACCGAAATGGATACCCCCCTGAATGCTCCCCCTAGCGACATCCACCTCCCAAAGTTTTTTCTGTCCTGTTTGCGCATCAATCGCAAAAACTCGACCATCCTTTTGCCCTGCAACCAGAATTGAATCCCCCGATGGTATAGAAATCAGAAGCGGGCTAGACGCTTGATCATGATCAGGCCCATCTTCCTTGGGGCAGTTAGGATTATTCTCCATCATGCATGCAACGTTCCAAGCATCACCTTCCACATTTTGTCGTTGCCAAATCCGCTCTCCCGTATCAAGACGGACGGCTATAATGGAATCACTGTTGTCATCGGCCGGCGATGAATAATTTTCTCCAGAACCAAAAATCAGCATATTGGCGCTTGCAAAAATTGTTGGGCTGGTCCAAACGGGTGCTCCTGAAGGCGCCATTATACGAGTGCCAAGAGATGTCGCACCCACAGGCACTGATTCCACATCAACAGAGTAACTATCCCAAGCAGTTGCTCCGTCAGATGCGTTCAGAGCGCGGACATGGCCCCTAAATGTGCAACACTCATACTTTGGATCAGCAGCGGGAATAACTTCAAGTGACGAGACTGGGACATATAATCGATCGTTATAGAATGCGGGTGTTCCTGTTAATGTTGCGCTATGGTGATTATCAGCGCTGACCTTCCAAACTAACTCTCCTGTGGTAGCTTTCACGGCATATACATTTGCAATCAGATCACCAAAAAAAGCAAGCTCTCCAAGTGATGAATGATTGGCGACGACGACTCCGGTTCTGACTTCCGCACTTGCTTCATAAGCCCAGCGCACGCAGCCAGACTCGAGATCAAGCGCATAAACCGTGCCATCCTGGCTTCCAACGAAGATGGCTCCCATAGCAACCGTCGGTTGAGAACGAGCTCGCATGGCTCCCGGGAATCCAAAACTCCACTTCAGCTTCAGCCGGGAAATATCATCCTTATCAAGATTAGCAACATCTTTGGGAACAAATCGACGCGTGTCGACACCCCAACCTGTGCGCTCATCTTCATTAAAGGCAGCAAATTTTGCAGCATCGCCCCTACAATCCAAGTAGCTTGGTTTCACATAAGCTTGTTCAAATGGCTGCTGAACAAGATGTTCTACAATCTGTCTTCGTTCCTGTTCTGATAATGCAGAGGCTTGTTGCTGCATTATTCCTGATGCCATCGTGTTATAGAGATTTTTTGCCGACATAATTCCCAACCAGTAGGCATTGGGCGCCTTGTATACTTGTCCCTCATGACAGCTTGCGCAATGCTCTTTATATAACTCTGATCCTTTGTGCGACGCATCTAGACCGTCGCCAGAGAAAGTAGACGGACGACGTGACCGCATTTCATCCAAAGAACTCAATGAAGCTGGCTCTTCTGCAGTCGTTTCTTTTTTCACGGTTCTATCGGATACAACGCATGAAACTGTGGCTATGAAAGCAATTAGTGCAAATGCAATACTTAAAAAGCGCAAGGTTTAATGCTCCTTTTTGTTATCATCCCCTATGCATAATAATGCTTTGCGCGCGTTTGGTCACCATTCGCGGAAAATTAACCAGATGAAATAAATAACCGGATTACATGCTAAATCAATGAGATGGATTTTTAAAATTGGATATTGGACAAATTGAGAAAGCGGCAAACCGACTCAGGAGTCGGACTTTTACAACGCCTCTCATATCATCAACCATTTTGAATAAATTAGCCGGGCGTAGCATCTTGCTCAAACCGGAGTGTCTTCAGCATACAGGCAGCTTCAAATACAGAGGCGCATTCAATGCTATTTCAAATTTGTCAAAAAAAGAACTGGCAAATGGTGTGTTGGCTTATTCTTCGGGGAATCATGCTCAAGGAATAGCCCTCGCAGCGCAGCAGCACCAATGCGCCTCAGTTATTGTAATGCCCGAGGACGCACCTCAACTGAAGATAAATAACACTAGGAAACTTGGCTCAGAAGTCAAACTTTATGATCGAGCTAAGCAGAGCCGAGAGAGCATTGCTTTGCAACTAGCCAAAGAGCGCGGTCTGACAATGATTAAACCATATGATGATCCTATGGTTATCGCTGGTCAAGGAACAGTTGGTCTTGAGATTGCACATGAGGCCAAATCGCATGGCGTCAGAAATGCAGATGTGCTTGTCTGCTGCGGCGGAGGCGGGTTGACATCAGGCATCGCTTTAGCACTTGAGGCCAATGCACCTTGTTTTCGGGCAAGAACCTGCGAACCGGAAGGTTTTGATGACACTGCAAGATCATTAGGCCAAGGAAAAATATGCGCAAATGAAAGAACTTCTGGAGGACTTTGCGATGCAATAATGGCACCGCACCCGGGGGAACTTACTTTCCCTATAATGCGAAGACTCTGTGGCCCTGGGTTAGTGGTTTCAGAAGATCAGGTGTTGCGAGCAATGGTCGCTGCTTTTCGGCACTTGAAATTAGTGTTAGAGCCCAGCGGAGCAGTGGCTCTAGCAGCCGCGTTGTTCTTGAAGTCAAATATGATTAGTGATCCTGTAATAGCAGTTTTGTCGGGAGGTAATGTGGATGCAAGTATCTTTGCAAAAGCCCTAGCAACTGACATAGACTTAGTGCCTTAAGAATAGATATATTAAGGCGCGATCAAAAATCAAGTTGACGGTCTTACATGGATTAACTCGAACACCTCCTTTTGATGTAACATACAATTTTGCAGCACCCTCGAATAGTCATAGGATGAGAAAAAGATGAAAAATATAAGTCAAATTAAAACCGGAGAGCGATTGCTGGGGAAGACGGCTATTGTTACTGGAGCGGGTTCTGGTTTGGGTCAAGCTTCTGCAATACATTTTGCAGCGCAAGGAGCCAAGGTCATGTGCGCGGATATCAGTGCAAAAGCCGCCCAAGAAACGGCACAATTAATAGGTGAAAACTCTGGCTTTGGGGATGCATCTTTCCTCGAGGCCGATGTATCAGAGGAAAACTCTAATGAGGTCATGGTTACCAAAACCCTCGAAGCATTCGGTCGGGTAGATATCTTATTTGCGAATGCTGGCGTGCCCGGAGCGGGATCCGTGACTACCACTACTAAAAGTGAGTGGGACCGTGTGATCGCAGTCAATCTCACTGGCGTTTTTTTATCAAATAAAGCCGTGATTCCACAAATGATTTCGCAGGGAGGAGGATCAATTATAAACCAATCCTCTCTGACTGCCCTAACGGCATGGAGTGGTGTTGCAGCATACACGGCAGCAAAGGGTGGCGTCGTAGCACTGACTCGACAAGCGGCCATAGAGTATGCGAAAGACAACGTTCGTATAAATGCAATCTGTCCTGGTACTATTCCAACTCCCCTTGTTACGTCAGTCTATGAAGAGCGTGGTGGAAATGTGCTAGGCGGCTCAACTCCCTTGGACCAGGCACTGGCAGAGGCGGGAGAAATGTTTCCTCTTGGTCATCTCGGGAGTCCAGAAGACATTGCGTATATGGCGATTTATCTTGCATCTGATGAGTCTAAGTGGGTCACTGGAACAATCATGCCGGTCGACGGAGGGTACCATGCGATTTAGTATGCCGCGTTGTTTTAGAGTGAAAATTATATTTGCAAGCGTGGTTTTTTAATTATCGATAGAGTAGCAGCTGATCTTCCAATCAACTGTTACTTGTACTCTGAGACTTGAACGCACACTAGAGAAATCAACAATGAGCAGATTTTACGAACAGTATTTGCTGCCTAGATGCCTGAATTTCCTATGTAGCGCTAAACAAATTGCCCAGCAACGCGAAAAAATTGTTCCCATGGCTGGCGGCACGGTACTGGAGATAGGTTCAGGATCAGGACTGAATTTTGAATTTTACGATACTACCAAGATCGATAAGATTATTGGCCTTGACCCCTCAATAGAGCTGAGTGCGATGGCTCATAAGGTGGCTGATGAACAGGACCTTCAGGTCGAATTTTTAATGGCATATGCCGAGGAAATTGATCTCCCGAACGATTCTGTAGATACCGTCCTAATAACATACACTCTATGCACTGTAATTGACCCAATTAAGGTCTGCCGAGAAGCCTTGCGAGTCTTGAAAAATGGCGGTAAGTTACTTTTCTGCGAACATGGCTTAGCACCAGATGAGCCAGTTGCTCTTTGGCAAAACCGTATAAATCCAATCTGGAGTAAGATAGCTGGTGGTTGCAACCTCAATCGAGATATCGCCTCACTGATAAGAGAGTCTGGGTTTGAAATCAAGACTCTCGAGCATATGTACCTGCCGAAAACGCCGCGCTTTGCCGGTTACAATTACCGGGGAAGCGCAGTACCAAGAACCACACTCTAGAAGCGGTAGCGAATTTTAGCGATAACAGTTTCAACCATCACGTCTCCCCAACCCTTCTGCAGGAGTTTCCCCGGACCCTCAGCACCGTTTTCGCTTTCATAATAACCCCCCCTGCTGTAAACGAGGAATATGTCTGACAAAGGTGCTATCTGAAACCGATAACGCACTTGCAAAGCCGTATCACTCAAACTAAAGTCCGATGAAGGCAAATCAGAAACGACAAGTCTCCCTTTATCATCCAACCTATATCCGTCAACCACTTCAGCATCTATGCCAACCCATTGGAACTTGATTCGAACCTCGTGTCGATTAGATGGGTACCAATCAAGGCCTAAGTTCATATCGAAAAATTCTGCATCATACCCTGCCAGCTGTTTCATCTCAGAGTCCCATATTAACCAATGTTCCTTCCTTCCAACGCTAAAAAGGCCATTAAAAGTCAAACTGTCAGTTGCATAAACCTCTGGACCAAACGACAATTTCCAAGAGAACTCCTGCTCTGGATTATATTCTGCCTCAACAGCTGCAAAATAATTGACTTCATTCCCTCTTGGGCTTCTGTATTCAGCATAGCTCCAATAGCCGGATGAATAAGCAGCATCCCCATTCCCTCGCGTGATTCGATCATCCCAACCGCCAGAAAAAACACCGAATTTGAGTTCAATGGATCGCGTCGAACGGAAGTCCCATTCATTTTCAATTCCAAACCAACTTTCGAGTCTGAGACCAGCTGTATTTTCCGAGTAGCCAAAATCCAGTTTGCTCGAACTAGATAACAAATTCGAATCAGTACTATAATTCAGTCGCTTATAACGAGAGCTTCCATTCACTTCTTTAATACCATTGCGTTTCATGAAGCCCAGGTCGTTGAGATCAAATTTATCACCATAGCGCGAAATAAACAGGTTGTGCTTCCATGCATCGCTGGGCACATAGGAAAGCTGTGTCCACCCCGCAAAATCCTCTTCCTCAATTCCCAACCCGCTGCTAGTTTCAATGGCTCCGCGGCGGACGTCACTGAAAAGCAACTCGCCTTTGATCCTCAGCCCGGTCTGATTTTGCCAATCAATATCCACAGCTTGCACAATGGCTTGTCTCGCTAGTATTGGTTTGTCGGAGTAAGTAAGGCGATGTCCTATGGTAAGATCTTTCACCTTTCGTTGAAATCGACTAGCAAAGAATTGCCCTCCCAACCTGTCATCTTGATCACTTTCTAATACCGCAAACACGCCCAAATCAATGCTTTCACCAAAATGAGTTGTCTTTAACGCAACATCTATATCCATGAGGCCATCTGAATCGCCAGCGCCGATACGACGGGTATAAAGAATCTGATCATCATTTGGTATTGAGCTGTTAAAGAGCGATTGATTTTCGGTGAAAAAAGGTCGTTTTTCGCTAACGAATGTTTCAAAAGCCGAGAAATTTACAACCAAGTCATCACTCTCAACTTGACCAAAGTCAGGATTAATGGCTCCTGTAAGTTGAGTGCTTCCATTGGGACGCCATATAACATCTAAGCCTATTTCAAATTTGCTCTGCCCGCTGGAATTGTCTGTCTCACGAAGTTGCTCCGCGTAGCTGATATAAGGGAATAAATCCAGTGTTGATTGGTCTTTATAATCTAACTCGATGACGTGCCAATCCTCGAGAAAGGTGGCTCTTGTGTAAAACGCATTGGGATAAGCGAAGCGCAATGCTTCGTCATATACTACTCGAGAAAACCATAGAGAAATTTTTTTTCGACCGTCAACGGCACTAGACATAGGAGCCACGGTCCAAGGAATGTGTATTTCACTATACCAATACTCCTCATTCTCATGGGTCTGTGAGTACCATGTACCATCCCAAGCATTTGAATATTTGGCATTAGTCAAAGTCGCATCCTGCCTCGAATTAGCGGAGCCAACAACAAAAGAATAACCAACCAAGGCATTGCCCTCAAAATCAATGCTTACGATATTACGATCCGCGTCTACATCAGCATCCCTAGCAAATTGACGTCGTATGCGTCTAACCTGTGGCGGTTGATAGTTTTCGAAACCAAAAAAGATGCCGTCCTCGTTGACGATCACTCGAACAGTTGTAGCATATTTTGCCGGGCTACCTGTCAGAGGGACGACTGAGACAAAATCCTGAAATTCAGTTGCCTGCGCCCATTCGGGTTCATCAAGGACACCATCAATTTCTATGCCTCCATGGGAGCTTTGCATAACAAGCAAACTGGCCATTGCGCAAAAGACTGGGAAAATACGATAATTTAAACTCATAAAGCTCGTCACCGGCGTTTGGCGAACAGACCACCACTTTGAAGATGGCACTTAGGGGTAATATTAGATGAAGAAGCGGATCAGTCTTCCTCTTGACGATCGTCACGAAATTCTTTGTCTTTCTCTCGGCTGATACGATCTTTCATGCTCATTATGTATGCCGCGACAGATAAAATTAAAATTGCACCGGATTCCCCCAGCACCATAAGAGCGTCCATCTCTTTACTTTGCATGATGATCAACCGACATAATGCAGTTATTGCGATTATTATCGGCAGGGTTACGGGTATCCTGCTAGTACTATAAAAAGCACCTACCATCCCTATGATCTCAACAAAAATAAATAACATAAATAAATCGGCAAGAAGAATCTCTCTTGCCAAAAACATGTTATAAAGGTATTGGACGGAGGCAACACAGGTCGCAAGTCCGATAACCCCGAGAAGAATTTTCTCGCTGACTATTGTTGTCCAGTGAAGTCCCGCATTCAATTTTAAAAGTCTATGTTTCATTAGCCAAAAACTGCCACAGTTATTGATGTAAAAAATTCATACTTTAGTTTTAAATAGAGTAACTTTCCGACTTACGTATTAAACCCCACTTACAGATGAGTACAGTATAACAAGAGGCGAGATTATGAAAATAGTTTTCTTGATAGCTTCCATTATGATGAGCGCCGAAGTTTTTGCTAATGATGGTGACATTGCGAGAATATATGACGAGTGGCTTGCGCAACCACAAAAGCAAAGAGAAGAAAGAGCAGCGGAAGAAAAAAAAAATAAAGAAAAAGTTGTTTTAAGGCGGATAATCTCAAACGGAAATATCATTAGCTCCGGCGAAGGCCCTGACGGGCGCTCTCATACTTTTCTGGTTGAATATAACGAATTGCTCTATACCTGCTACTTTGAAATTCTCGGCGCGGGAACATGTAAAGAGGTTAAACCCAGCTTGTAATGAACACATTGCGACACATTAATTTTTTTTAGAGGGCATGGTGGGTTTTAACGCTCGTTCGCAATCGCTGCCTTTGCCCTCTTTGTGAGACTTCCTGCATAATCCATGATATGAAAGATTACGCTTTGTTCCATCGTTCCAGTCGCAAGGTGCGCTCCAGGACCGGAAGCATAAACAACGACATCCTCGCCGGAGTGCGTTTCAGCATAAAGTGGAACAAGGGATTCCTGCCGGAAACCGCTCTGCAACGTGTCGATGTTAGTTAAGTCATGACGACCAAACGCTGGTGGACTTTCATAAGCAAGATCGGGATTAAATTTCCCTTTCCCTCTAACAAAGCCTGGTCCATTTTGATACCCCAGTGTCGTGTATGGGAGCTTTGCCAGATCCTGTGCAAATTTACTCTCTCCCACAGAAATTACTTTTCCCAAGATTGGATTACCTCTTCTGGGATAGCCCGATATGGTCATGACATGTCCATGATCAGAGGTCACAATGATAAGAGTTTCCTCAGGATTAGTTGCATCTAAAGCAGCTTGTACTGCCGAAGAGAGTTCTATCGTTTCGGAGAGCGCATTGAACGCATTGTTTACATGATGCGCATGGTCAATGCGGCCTGATTCAATGACCAAAAAAAATCCTTTCGGATTATTCTCAGTTAGTTCAATTGCTCGCTTTGTCATGTCGCTAAGTGATGGTTGATCTGACTTAGAATTCGTTCGCACTGACTCAAACAACATGTGTGATCCGCTAAAAAGGCCAAGCACTTTTTGGCCTAAATTTGGATCCACTGCCTCAAGTTCTGCATTGTCTTTAACGAAAGTGCGGGGCAGATGGCTTTGTGTCCATTCATTGATGAGATTCCTTTGATCGCTGCGAATACCTTGGAAGCCACTTTCATGGGCCAGTGATATTGGCAAAAAGTGTTGCGCGCCTCCCCCAAGAACGACTTCTAGGCCGTCTACATCAACATTGGCAAATTTACTTTCTAGATTGGCTTCGAAATTTATTAGTTGAGAGGCAATATCCTCACATCCAGCTTTTATCGCTTCATCTGGCATAGAAGATATGTCTTCCCATCCCCTCTCCACCGAATGAGCATAAGCTGCAGCCGGAGTGGCATGCGTTACTCTTGCAGTGGAGACAACGCCAGTTGATAAACCAGCAATCTCGGCTAGCTCCAAGGCGCTAATGACTTCATTTCCTGACTGACTTTCACAATCTCCCCGAGTTACTTTTTCATCGACCCCCACAACTCCAAAGTCAGTTTTTATTCCACTCATGATGGCCGTCATAGTCCCAGCAGAATCCGGTGTCTGAGCATCGACATTGTAAGTTTTTACTAGACCTAGGAAAGGGAACTGGCCAAAACTGAGAAAGTTTTCCTCCCCGCTGAGCCCTCTATTCTGCCCTTCCAATATGCGCGCAGCTGTTACCGTAGCAATACTCATTCCGTCGCCAATAAACAAAATTATATTTTTTGCCAAACGAGGTTGATTAGTCTGCCGCGAGACTACTCTGACTGCAGCCTTTAATCTCTCAGAAGATTCAGAATACCATCGATTAGTTTTTAACTGGTCAAAATGCTCATCAAGATCGGTGGTTGAAGGCAGAGATAGCTTTTTAATTTCAGATGCAGCAATGCAACCCATCAATCCCAAAAGTGCCGCGATCAAAACAATAATTCTAAAACTAAGCATTTAATTTATCCGAGAGTTAAAAGCGTTGGAGTGTATAATCTCCAAAGTTAATTATCCTGAATCAAATTGGAATTTGGATACAAATTTCTTTGACCTAATCCCAAGCACGCCGCTAAACGATTTGCAAAAAGTAACTTAAAATTGCGAAAATAAAAGCTAACTTGATTGAGCGATTGACCTTCCTTGAGCACATGCTTCGTGAATGAGACTGAAAAAGCTTTTCTGCTACGCAATAAATTGAGCTCAGGTTATCTGAGCCAAGCATACACTTGGTTTCTACCAATAATAGAGAAACTTCAACCCGTATTAAAAAAAAGAAGTCAACCGCTCATTCTAGGTATCAGTGGGTCACAAGGCTCCGGAAAATCAGCACTTGCCGACTATCTTTGCACTGTGGTTGCATCTAAATTTAATTTAAATGCCTTGTCAACCTCGATAGATGATTTCTATCACACGAAGAACAAACGGAATCAACTGGGTCAGGAAATTCATCCTTTGCTCGTCACTCGCGGTGTTCCGGGGACCCATGATATCGAACTTGCCATACGTATTCTCGATGGGCTAATCGATGGTTCCGAAGACGTCCTAGTTCCGCGTTTTGACAAAACGATTGATGATCGATGCAATACCAAAGATTTCATTCGGGTATCCAACCCATTAGATCTGATCGTTTTGGAGGGTTGGTGTCTTGGTGCAAAAGCGCAGAAAAGAGCAGTGCTGGAGTTCGACATCAACAACCTTGAAAGAGAGTTCGATCCCAATTTCATATGGCGAAAATATGTAAATAATTGCATCGCAGGGCCATATCAAAAACTCTTCAGTTATATTGACCACTGGATCATGTTGAGGGCACCGTCCTTCGATCAGGTTCTTATTTGGCGCTTAGAACAGGAAAAAAAGTTGATGGAGAGGCACCTTGAATCTGGAATAGAGATGGCCCACGGGATCATGAATGCTATAGAAATAAGTTCATTTGTTCAGCACTACCAAAGAATCACGGAATTTATTCTGGATGACCTTCCAGCACGGGTTCATCATCTTTACCAACTGGACAAGGATCGAATCGTGGTTGAATATAGCCAGCCTTTATCTGCCATTTGAGATGGCAAAGAAACAAGTGCGCTCGGAGTGCGTATGCAGATATAAATAATGCCATCCTAATCTGCGTCCAATGCGTTTTCTAGGTCAATTAAAAGATCATCCATCGTTTCGATACCTACAGACAACCTCACTAGGCCGTCAACTATCCCAATCTTGTCACGAATATCTTTTGGAACCGAGGCATGCGTCATAATCGCTGGATGTTCGACCAGACTCTCAACACCGCCCAGGCTTTCTGCAAGCGCAAAAAGTTTGGTGCTCTCCACGAATTTAACGGCTCTTTGCAAGCCACCTTTGACAATCACGCTTATCATGCCTCCATATCCGTTCATTTGCTCACTAGCCAGCTTGTATTGCGGATGAGATTTCAAACCTGGATATAGGACCTTGTCGATTGCGCCATGACCTTCAAGAAACTCTGCGATGCTCTGAGCATTCTTGCAATGCCTCTCCATGCGCAAGGATAAAGTCTTTAAACTCCTAGCCACCAAAAAGCTGTCGAACGGACTCATAATTGAACCAATCGAGTTAGACAGAAATCTGATTTTTTCAGCAAGATCTGTCCTATTTGATGAACAAACCGCTACCCCTCCGATCATATCAGAATGGCCATTAAGATATTTCGTTGCGGAATGCACCACGATATCGAACCCATATTCTAGGGGACGCTGAACAACTGGAGAACAAAAAGTATTGTCACACACAGCAATCAAATTATAGCGCTTCGCAAAATCTGCTATGGCTCTGAGGTCGGCCAACTTGAGCAAAGGATTGGTGGGACTTTCAACCCATATCATTTGAGTAGAGTTAGTCAATTTTTTTTCCAACTGACTCACATCACTCAGGTCACAAAAGCTAAAATTTAGGCCTGCCGATCTTTTGCGCACATTTTCAAACAACCTATACGTTCCACCGTATAGATCATCCATGGCAATCACGTGATCACCAGTGTCAAGAATTTCCATGACTGTCGCAATAGCAGACATGCCCGACGAAAAGGCAAAGCCCTCACCACCACTCTCCAGTTCTGCAATGCAATTCTCCAAGGCGCTTCGTGTCGGATTATGCGTTCTAGAATACTCAAAGCCCTTATGGACGCCAGGACTTTGTTGAACATACGTGGAGGTGGTATAAATCGGGGTCATAATCGCACCCGTCGCTGGGTCTGGCTGCTGTCCAGCGTGTATAGCTCGAGTTTCAAATCCCTTAAATGACTTCTTCATTTATTCTATATCGCAGTTGGATCATGCTATACGCCTAAAATAATTAATCAAATCAACCTTGGTTACAAATCCTAAGAATGTATCTCCTTCAAAAATTATTGCTACCTTTCCTTCTTTCAACAGCTCCGCCACATCACCAATAGTCGCATCCTTTTGCAGTATATCAAGATCCGTTACCATAAATTTTGATACAGGAACAACAAACGACGATTGGTCACAACTCACCATCGTTAATAAGTCTTCTTCATCGAGGATCCCAACCAATTTCCCATCATCTATTATCGGGATCTGAGAAACATCTGCAGACCGCATGCGATTGTATGCCGTCATCAATGTATCGGAACTTGTAACACCAATTATTTCGTTCTCATCTGCCCTACGGTTTATCAGATCACTCAAGTCCCCTGAGAAAATTTTTCCCGACAAGTCATTATCCTGTAGCCAGGATTTATTGTATGCCTTCGAAAGGTACTTGTTCCCGGTATCGCAAACAAAGGTTACTACCCGCTTTGCAACCTTTTGCTTTTGGCACCATTTCACGGCACCAGCAATCAACGTTCCGGTAGATGATCCCCCCAAAACTCCCTCTTTTCTCAACAAAATGTCAAGCGCATCAAAAGCTTCTTTGTCCGAAACTACAACCGCATCATCCGTTAAAGAAAGATCAAAATTATCTGGTATAAAATCTTCACCAATTCCCTCAACCAGCCAAGATCCGCCACGGTAACAGTAGTCTCCTTTGGTTACTGCATCTGCCACAACAGAACCATCTGGGTCAGCAACAACCATTTGTATTTTAGGATTCTTTTCTTTTAAGAACTGGGCTAGGCCCGTGACTGTGCCGCCGGAACCAACACCTGTCACCACTGCGTCGACATTGCGATCCATCTGACGCCATATTTCTGGTGCGGTGAATGTTCTGTGCGCAGCAGGATTACTCGGATTAGAAAACTGATTGGCAAGAAAACTGTCTTTGATATCAGAAGCAATTGCGCGCGCGCGGTCTTGATAGTATTCCGGGTGTCCCTCAGGAACATCAGAGCGTGTTATTACAATCTCGGCTCCAAGGCCTTCCAAGTGGAAGATTTTCTCTCGACTCATTTTATCTGGAATTACTAGGATGACCCGATATCCTTTTAGGGCCCCAACAAGAGCAAGACCAATTCCAGTATTTCCTGCGGTTGCTTCAATTATGGTGCCCCCCGGAACAAGCTCCCCCGATCTTTCAGCTTCCTCTATGATAGATAGAGCAATGCGGTCTTTGATCGAGCCACCCGGATTCTGCAATTCAAGCTTGACGTATAATTCACAAAGGCCAGTATCAAACGAACCCAATTTCAACATCGGAGTGTCGCCAATTAAGTCCAAAATAGAATAACTGATGTCAGAGGTCATAGCTCATTTTCCCCGAGCAAACTAATTCAGCCAAATACATGTTTAAGTATTATGGTTTCAGATCGATCTGGTCCTGTTGATATTAGATCAATGGGAATTCCTAACAGAGCTTCAACACGCTTAACATACTGCTTAGCATTCTTCGGAAGGCTTTCGAAATCACTCACTCCAGCTGTCACCTCGGTCCAACCTGGTAGTATCTCGTATCGTGGAACTATGTTTTTATACTCGTCTGAGTGCTGAGGTGTATCTGCCGAACTGCCATCCGCATACTGATAATCGACACAGATATTAACAGACTCCATTCCATCCAAGACGTCCAGCTTGGTGAGGCAAATAGTTGATATGCTATTAATGGAAACTGCTTGCCTGAGTGCAACAACATCTAACCAACCACACCTGCGTTCACGGCCAGTTGTAGTTCCAAATTCCCGGCCTTTTTCACCCAAATGTTTGCCTAAACTGCAATTGAGCTCTGTAGGAAAGGGCCCCGAACCAACCCGCGTGGTATAGGCTTTCGTGATACCCATAACATCACTCATATATAGTGGCCCAAAACCCGTTCCCGAAGATGCGGCTCCAGCCGTAGTGTTGGAGGACGTTACAAAAGGATAAGTGCCATGATCAATGTCCAGAAGACAGCCTTGAGCTCCCTCAAACAAGATATTTTTACCCGACGTGCGGCTTCTAATGAGCAATTCGGTCACATTGCTTCTCATGGGCAACAATCTTTCAGCCCATCGAAACGATGAATCTAAAAGCTTTTCATATTCTAGAGGATCCTCGGAGTAGTAACGTGTCAGTGAAAAATTATGGTATTCCAACAATTCACGTAATTTTTCAGCAAAAAGACTCATGTCGGATAGATCGCTGACTCTTAAACCTCGTCTCGCAACCTTATCTTCATAAGCCGGGCCAATGCCCCTGCCCGTGGTCCCAATCTTTGCCGCACCGCGAGCTGCTTCTCGAGCCTGATCGAGTGCGACATGATATCCCATAATAAGAGGGCAATTACCGGATATGTGCAAACGAGATCTGACATCTATGCCCCTGCCTTCCAGCATTTCGATCTCTGACAACAGCGCGTCTGGAGCTACCACGACACCATTTCCGATAGCGCAAATCACTGTTTCTCTCAAGATTCCCGACGGAATTAAATGGAGTGCAGTTTTCTCTCCTGAGATGACCAATGTATGTCCGGCATTGTGGCCTCCTTGAAACCGGACCACCAAGGCTGCTTTATCGGTGAGCAAATCAACTATTTTTCCCTTACCTTCGTCGCCCCATTGAGACCCAAGAACTACGACACTTTTACCCATCTCATCTCTTCACTAACAGTTAAACATGGAATATTTGTTGCAATCTAACTCAGCTTTTTAATGGAAAATTGACCATTTTCTATTATCAACTCACGATCACAGTTAATTTCGGTTAAATCAACCGTCTCGGCAGAGAGAACCTGTATAACCCTTTCTCCTTCGGCTCTGAGCCGATCGACCTCCTCAAGGAATCCTGCATCACGGCCCTCGGAAAAGCAGATTCCAGGATTTTTATAAGCATCTTCTGTCGACACGTTCATAAGTGAATACAGATCAAAAGCAAATCCGGTTGCGGGCCGAGATCTCCCATACACTTCGCCGATATGATCATAACGCCCCCCATTTCCCAATGCTTTACCATACCCTGAAATATAAGCCGCAAACACCAGACCAGTATGATAACCATAGCCTGGCGACTCTCCCAGATCGAAGTACAATCGCGCTTCGGCATCGCTTATAGCAGACGCCACAGCTACCAACTGATCGAGACCGTCAATCACTTCTTTCGGGGCACCTTGAAGTTGTTGTCTCGCCATGTCTAAAATTTCGACACCTCCAGTTAGATTGGGAAGCAACAACAACCACTCCGAGAGTTTTCCATCGCTAACATTTTCAGATACCCATTGTCCCACATCTCGAATCGCTTTTCGTCGCAGAAGATCAAAGAATTCAGCCTCCTTTTCGTCACCTAAGTTGGCAGCAGACAGAAGCCCTCGACAGATATCAACATGTCCTAAATCGAGACAAATGTTTTGTATATTGTTGATCGCAAGACTCTTCAAAAACAACCTGACAACCTCTATATCAGCACTAATATTACTCTCACCAAATAATTCTAAGCCAATTGAAATCGGTGTTCTCGACGATAAAACATCCCGAGCGCGAGTATGCAAAACAGTCCCCGCATAACACAGTCTAGCTGGACCCTGTGTGCGCAGACTGTGGGCATCTATTCTAGCAATCTGAGGAGTTATATCTGGGCGGACACCCAAAGTTTTCCCACTCAGCGGGTCTACAGTCCTAAAGGTCAGTAATTCAAGGTCTTTTCCCGCCGCGCTATGAAGAGAGTCTGTGAATTCCAGCATTGGAGGAATCACCAAGTCATAGCCCCAGGAATCAAAGAGCTTGAGCATACGACCACGGATCGCCTCTAAAAGTTGTGCTTGGGCCGGCAAAACATCGACTACGCCATCCGGCAACATCCATCGATTTGAAATAACCATAATTCCCTCTACTAGCAGCTACTATGTTTTACCGCATGAAGATTAGCATGCTCAAACCCAACAACATACTCGTCAAGCCTATGGCTCGGATGTTTCGCTGGTCTGTCGAGGTCATTGATGAAAGAAGGCCCTGCCAGCGTCCAGGCATTAAAAATGGCAGAACGCCCTCAAACACCAACATCAAACCAAAAGCTCTGATCATATCCTCCAGCACTTATGGATCCTTGCTAAATACGGCGCATCGTAATCGCCATCATGTGAACCCTTCAGCGAAGACAACTACAAAGGCAAAAGATGCCATGTGACATTCTCGACCCTTGTAAAGTATTAGGAACCGTCCTGATTCTTTAAATATTTGAAGAAATCGCTGTCTGGTTCGACCAGCATAATATCCCCTTTATTGGAGAAGGCAGATTTATATGCATTCAAGCTGCGCATGAATGCATAAAACTCTTCATCTTGACTGAATGCATCTGCATAAATGCCAGCAGCCTCTGCATCGCCCTTGCCTCGAAGTTGCTCCGCATCTCTATAAGCATTAGCCAGTTCGATAGTACGTTCTCTATCCGCCGAGGCCCTTATTTTTTCTGCTTGCTCCTTCCCGGTAGACCTCAGTTCAGTGGCTTCTTTTGTTCGCTCGGCAGTCATACGTCGGTAAACCTGGTTACTTACCTCTGAAGGCAGGTCTATTCTTTTCACACGGACATCTACCACCTCCATGCCAAGACTCTGCAAAACGGTTGTATTGAGCCCTTCGGTAATGTTACTCATCAGCTCTTCTCTTTCACCTGAGACCACCTCTTTTAAGGTTCGATCACCAAATTGGTTGCGCAATCCCTCGTTTACCCTGTTTGCAAGCCTATTTTGTGCCACAGATTCAATACCGCCGGTTGCCTTATAATATGTTCCAACATCTTGAATACGCCACTTGGCATAGGAATCAACGATAAGTCGCTTCTTCTCACTGGTAAAGAACGAATCTGGTTGCGCGTCAACTGTGAGAATTCGACCGTCGAATATGCGTACTTGCTCGGCAAAAGGGATTTTGAAATGGAGACCCGGCTGCAAATCATCATCCACTAGCTTACCAAACTGCAATTTCACTCCACGCTCGAATTCCGTAATCACAAAAAGGCTGTTGGCCAGAACTGCGAGAAGGAGCGAAAATACCAGCAAAGCTTTTGTCATCCTACTCATCTTCTTCCCTCCCCTTGCCTCACTCCACTGCGCTGCATCCTGTTAACGACCTGGTCCACCACACTATCCAAGTTTTCCTCTGTCAAGCCTGTACTCCTTTTTGAGGTTTCTTGCGTTTGCATCAATTTATCAAGCGGAAGATACAACATATTGTTACCACCTTTAGTATCCAAAAGAACTTTGGTGCTATTCGTCATAACGCCTTCCAGTGCATCTAGGTAGAGCCGCTCTCTGGTAACAATCGGTGCTTTTTGATACTCGGTATATAGGGACAAGAAGCGTTCGGTTTCTCCTTCCGCTTTGGAAACAACTTGAGATTTGTATGCCTCAGCTTCTTCTCTCAACCGTTGAGCTTCCCCGCGAGCTTGAGGGATGATTCCATTATAGTATGCCTGTGCTTCATTAACGTAACGCTCGAGATCCTCTCGCGCTTCGATAACATCGTCATAAGCTGCCTGCACCTGCGTTGGGGGGCGAGCCTCTTCGATGTTAATTTTAACAACATTTATACCGCTGTCATAGAGATTGAGGTAATCTTGGAGTTTATCTTTGGTAGCTTGGCCCATTCGTTCCCTTTCAGTGGTAATAATTTCATCGAGCCCCGAACCGCCTACCACATGACGTAGAGCACTGTCGGTGGCCTGTTGCAACGTGATTTCAGGATTTTTAATATTCAGTACGAAGGCTTTGGCATCAGCTACGTTATACTGAACCGTTAAAGACAACTCAACGATGTTTTCATCTTTTGTCAGCATCAAACCTCTTGCCGAATACTGACGTTCTTCAGTCACTCGAACAGTTATGACCGAATCAATTAAAGGAGGATTCCAATGCAAGCCAGGTCCCACGGTTCCCGCATATTTTCCCAGCCGAAGTATAATAGCTTGCTCCTTCTCATCGATTTGATACGTGCCCGCCAGAACCCAAAGAGCCGCAATCGCCGCCAAGACCGTGAATAAAATGGATCTTCCACCGAAACCGCCGGAGCTGTCGCCACCAGACCCGCCACCAAATCCAAAACCGGCAAATTTCTCTTTCAATTTTTGCAACGCTTCATCAATATCCGGTGGGGTGTCGTTGCCACGCTGCCCACCCCAGGGATCTTTACCTCCTCCTTGATCGTTCCATCCCATAAATAATCTCCAATTGCTTGTTTGAGTTTAAAGTGCTCGATTCATCAAGCTCTTCTACTTGGTTAATTCGAATAATCGAAATAAAAAAATTTCTCCGCACCTAGTTTTGAAAGTCATGTGCTTTGCTTAGACTAAATATCCCCGCGATCGACTATTGTAAGGCCGCCGCTATGCTACAGGGAATTAAAGCTGAAATTATCATCCTTCAGCAACAAAATTTTTGCATCTCTATAACTATTTAGCACCGGCTGTTTAAAAATCCCTATTTAGGTCCCAGCCGCAACCGGCTCGCCACTGCTACTCTGAGATCCTCAACCCCAGCCCCCGAGCGACCAGAGAGGTAGACCGAAATTGGTTTGCCAGTTGCATCTCTGTCCAAGCGAGGGTTTACGCACTCTACTATATCAGTTTTGTTATACACCATCAGCGCCGGGATATTTTGTGCTCCGATCTCGCTCAGTACGCCCTTAACTCTCCTAACACTTAGGTTGACATCTTTAGCCGTCAGATCCACGACATGAAGCAAAAGGGAGGCCTGACACACCTCTTCCAAAGTTGCTCTAAATGCCTCAATCAACCTGTGTGGTAAATTGCTCATAAATCCCACTGTATCGGCAAAGATTACTGACCCATAGTCATTTAAATAACCTTTTCGCATAGTGGGATCAAGAGTAGCAAAAAGTTGATTTTTCACAAACACATCCGCACGTGTCAATTGGTTGAACAACTGCGACTTACCGACGTTAGTATAGCCCACAAGCGAGACAACTGGCAGACCAGATCGTGCTCTTCGCTGTCGGTTTTGTTCTCGTTGTTTCTGAACTTTAGTTAAGCGGTTTTTGACCGTTGCAACTCGATTTCTTATGAGACGTTTATCAAATTCCAATTGAGTTTCACCCGGACCCCGAGTTCCAATACCCCCCTGCTGACGTTCCAAATGTGTCCAGCCACGAATCAATCTTGTCGACAGGTGCTGTAACTGAGCCAACTCTACTTGCAGCTTGCCCTCGTGCGTCCGTGCCCGTTGCGAAAAAATATCCAAAATCAACGTCGTCCTATCTATGACCTTACAGCATAATTTCATCTCTAAATTACGCTCTTGGCTCGCTGATAGGGAGTGGTTGAAAATCACTACATCAGCTGCAAGTTTTTGTACATAGGACGCCACCTCACCGAGTTTTCCAATCCCAACAAACCATTTCGGGTTGGGGACCACCCTGGACCCCAATATTACTTCGACGGGTAGGCACCCGGCAGACTGGACAAGGCTTTCAAACTCTTCCAAGTCTTCTTGCTCTCTATCACCGGCTAGCTTGAGATGAACTAATAAGGCCCGTTCTCCGCCAGCATGCCGTTCTAGGAATAAGGACACGCGGACCTAAAACTGATCATCAAAAGGGATTCCCGAGTCTTGCTCTTCGCCGCCAAACTGTTCTGATCCAGATGAACCGATATTCGCAAGCGGCAGCTTCACTGATCGCGACGGCACTATAGTCGATATGGCATGCTTATATACCATCTGGCTAATGTTGTTCTTTAGCAAAACAACAAACTGATCAAAAGACTCAATATGGCCTTGAAGTTTAATGCCATTTACTAAAAATATTGAAACCGGAATTTTTTCTCTCCGCAGCACGTTAAGAAAAGGGTCTTGTAAGTTTTGCCCTTTGGACATCAAGGTTCTCCTTTATTTGAGACAAGTGATTAAGTATAGACTCTATAGTCTATTGCAAAGGTTGGATCGATTCAGAGTTTTGCCTAACACCCTAATTTCTGTGAGATTGGGGTTCTCGATAGCATTTTCAACCATACATCGGCAATTTTTTTTGTCGAAAATAATTTTTTTCCATCATCAATAGGAAGTAAGTTCAACTCATTCCACCCACGCATCCATGTAAGTTGCCGTTTTGCCAATTGTCGAGTTGCTACTATTCCACGATTCAATGCCTCTTCAAAATTTATCTCTCCCTCGACAAAGCTCCATAATTGACGGTAACCGACAGATCTTACAGCAGGCAGTTGGCAATTTAGATCTCCTCTTCGATGCAGTTCCCTAACCTCCTCCGCAAACCCGCAAGCGATCATTGAAAGAAATCGCTTCTCAATCTTGGCATGCAACAGGCTACGCTCAGAAGGCATCATTCCAAATTGATAAATAGAATATTTTTCCTCTAGAACATTTGTTTTACGGTCTTCCCACCATGAGGAGATTGGTTTGCCTGTGCTCTTATAGACTTCAAGTGCCCTGATAATTCGCTGCTTTTGATTTGGATGAAGTCGCCTGGCAGACAATGGGTCGATCAGCTGCAATTGGGCATATAGACTTTGAATACCACTTTTTTTTATTTTTAACTCTAGTTCCGTTCGAATACTAGCATCAGCGGCGGGTAATTTAGATAATCCATTTAATAAGGAATTAAAGTACATCATGCTCCCGCCGACTAGAACGGGTATTTTGCCCTCCGCCACTATGGTCTCAATTGCTCTAAGAGAGTCCTCAACAAACCTTGCCGCAGAATATATCTCTGTTGGCTCTGCGATGTTAATTAACCAATGAGGAATTCGATTCAGCATTGCAGAAGACGGCTTGGCAGAACCTATATTTAGATGGCGATAAACCTTCGTTGAATCAACACTGATCACCTCAGCTGGAAAATTCTCACAAAAATTCAAAATCAGATCAGTCTTTCCACACGCTGTAGGCCCCAGCAAAAAAATAATTGACGGACGATTGCTAACGATAGATTTTGTCTCGACACCGGCCATCTACTGACCTCTTAAAAAAAGTTTGTCCAAAGCCTCCAAATCAAACTCACGCCATGTAGGTCTTCCATGGTTGCATTGACCACTCCTCTCTGTCGTTTCAAGATCACGCAATATTGCATTCATCTCCGAGATCATCAACTTGCGGTTAGCTCGGATTGAACCATGACATGCCATAGTGGAAAAAATTTCATAGATATGCTCACGAATTCTATCTGACGTGCCAAACTCGATCAGATCTGACAAAACATCTCTGATCAAACCAGACACGTTTGAATCCTTCAGAACAGATGGAATTTCCCTTACGATGACACCATCGACAGAACTCCTATCGATTATTATTCCAAGTTTTTTAAAGATCTCGGAGAACTGCTCACAGACATTCGCCTCAGTTTCACTAAGCATTAGAATTTCCGGAACCAATAGTGGCTGTGAAGTCAACTTTTTGTTCTCAAAAGAATACTTCATCTTTTCGTATAGGATTCTCTCATGCGCAGCATGCATATCGACGAGTATTAGTCCACTTGAGCTCTCAGCCAAAATATAGACTCCTTTGAGTTGGGCCAGCGCGAAACCAAGAGGAGGGATGTCAAGATTGTCATCAATCGCTTGCGAAGAAGTAAGGGCGCGGGAAGAATAAAGATCCGACAACACCGAGGCACTCGAATTGGAGTTTTTTGAAATGGGAACTGATGAAGTAATCAAAGAAAGAGATTGGGTATGCCCAATTGTTGAAAGAGATTCAATATGGCCATCATCAGAATACTCTGTCCTGTCTCTGGGACGAATATCAGCTAGTGCTTGTTTGAGGGTTTGAAAGATAAACCCGTGAATGGCGCCGCTTTCCCGGAATCTTATCTCGTTTTTGGTGGGATGAACATTGACGTCTACATCGGTAGGGGAAATTTCCAAATACAATACAAAGGCTGCGTTTCTCCCAGCATAAATTACATCTTTGTAAGCTTGGCGCACTGCGTGCGAAACCACCTTGTCACGAATACTTCGTCCGTTAACAAAAAAATATTGCAGATCAGGTTGGCTTCTCGACGAGGTCGGTAGACCTATCCAACCCCATAGACGCATCCCACCTCGGTTGTTCTCAATATACAAAGACTTCTGGATAAACGGCACTCCGCAAAGATCAGCAATTCTTCTTTCTTTTTGCTCTTGGCTTGATGCCGAACGCAATCTAAATCGCATCCGCTTGTTGTGTGAAAGGACAAAACTGACATCAAAACGGCTTAGGGCTAACTTTTTAATATTGGTATCAATATGATTGCATTCTGTGGCCTCCGTCTTTAGAAATTTCCTCCGAGCAGGCGTATTGTAGAACAATTCTCTAACTTCGACTGTCGTCCCAGCGGGATGCGCCACGGGAACCATCGCATTATCAGCATCTCGATGCCCTCCAATTATTTGCCAACCGCTGCCGCTACCGATGTTGGAAGTGAGCGTTAGTTGAGATACAGATGCTATACTTGCTAGCGCCTCACCGCGAAAGCCTAGGGTCTTTATATTGTCCAAATCAGAAAGACCTCTAATTTTACTAGTGGCATGTCGGCTGAGGGCGAGCAATAAATCTTTTTTTTCTATACCTCCACCGTCATCCCTCACTTTGATTAATTTGACACCACCGTTCTCAGTCTCCACCTCTATCGTCGAAGCGTGCGAATCTAAACTATTTTCAACCAACTCCTTGAGCACAGAGGCAGGGCGCTCAACAACTTCTCCAGCAGCAATCTGATCAGCCAACTGACGCGTCAGAACTCGAATAGTGGCCATTGAAATTTCTCCATATCTCGGTCAATCATTTCGGTGGAATCATCAGTTTTTGGCCAACACGAATCTTTTGAGAGGTCAGTTTGTTGTGAGACGTTAATCGGCTAACTGAAACCTTGTAGCTGGCAGCTATTTCTGACAATGTGTCTCCTCTCTCAACGATATATATGAGCTGCCGTTTTGAGAGATTTTTTGATAACGCGGTGCCAGGAGGAGGATGGTCAAGGTAATATTGCACTACTCCACTGTAAATCGCCAAAGCCATTTTCTTCTGAAATGCTGAGGTGGACAGCTTCCTCGCCTCGTCCGGATTAGATATATAGCCAGCCTCAATCAGCAAGGACGGGATATCGGTGGATTTCAGCACCAAAAACCCGGCTTGCTCAACTCTTTTTTTATGAAGGCGCGTTAGGCTTCCAATATTCTTTAGAATATATTCACCCGCCGTGAGACTGCTACCCAAAGTAGCGGTCATAGACAAATCTAGCAGAACTGCCGCCACATCAGCAGATTTATCCTTAATGTTAATGGAGCCCGCCCCGCCAATTAAATCTGCCCTATTTTCTCGGTTAGCAAGAAATTTGGCGGTTTCACTGGTTGCACCTTTCGTAGACAAAGCGTAGACGGAAGCCCCACGAGCCGATGGGCTCGTCCATGCATCCGCATGAATAGATAAGAAAAAATCAGCCCGATATCTCTGCGCTATGGCGGTTCGCTTGCGAAGCGCCAAATAATAGTCTCCTTCTCGAACAAGCAGCCCTGAAAAATCAGGATCCTCATCAAAAAGTTTTTTTAGATACTGTGCAATCTTTAGAACGATATTCTTTTCGAGAATTTTTCCTGGGCCCAAAGCCCCGGGATCTTCGCCACCATGACCCGCATCTATCGCAATAACTATTGATCGATTAACTGTCTTAATGATGTCTGAGAGTGATTTACTGACGGAATTCCGAAAATCGTATAAATCAATAACCAACCGATTCCCATATCGCTCATTTGCAGAAAGCGTAAAGCTTTTGGGATTAACCTCTTCTTTGAGGTCAAAGACCAATCTCAAATGGTTTTTTTTTCGTTTACCTGTGCGAATCCTATCAATTGGCGTAACATCGAGTCTAAGAGAATCGAAATTGGTCTTGAGGTCTGCATCAGCCAGATCAATAACCACTCTAGCTGGACTTTCAAGGACAAACATTTTGTGGTCGATCGAATCGTTTAAATCAAGAACAATCCGAGTTCTGTCGGGCGACCTGTACAACCGAACGCCTTCTATATCAGATGCGTATGTAAGACTGCTGTCAATCACTAAAATCAGAAGAGTGAAAAAGGTTTTTATTATTCGCATGCAAAAAAAAATTTAAGTGTCAATTCTGAGCCAATTCCGAAAATTCCTGGATATTCTGAAAAACCCACTCACCTTCTCGAGAATTTGATCGCAGGTAAATCTTCCTTCCAAATTCTATTGGTTCAATGGCTATACATAAGTCGGCGGAATAAACAAACCAATCGCCCCTCTCAGGCCACTCAATTATACAGAGATATCCCTCGTTCAAATAATCTCGGAAGCCAAGAAATTCGAGCTCTTCAGGATCAAATATTCTGTATAAATCAAAGTGATATATCATTCCGACCGACAACTCATAGGGCTCTACTACAGTATAGGTAGGGCTCTTCACTATGCCACTATATCCTAATCCTTCAAGTATCCCTCGAGCTAAGGTAGTTTTACCCGCTCCGAGATCTCCCTGTAGGGTTATTAAAAGGCCATTGGTGGCAAAGCTTGCAAGAAACTGTCCAAAGCGCCGCATGGCCGCTTCATCGCTAAACTCATACATAGCCTCAGAGTAGTCACTCAACTTCTTATACCCCGTGCGATTCCAATACTTTCATCGACTGCAGTAGGATCGGAATTAAGAATCGATTTTATAAAAGATAAAATACTCGTGGCCGTCAAGCCAAATTTTCCATATCGATGAACCGCTAAGTCCGCTGCTTTAGAGTGAATACAGCATCCCAACTCTGCTGCCACTTGCAAGGGCAGTCCCTGTGCTATAAGTGATCCAACAATTCCAGTGAGTATGTCTCCCATGCCCGCCGTAGCCATAGCAGGGCTGCCATAAGGACAGATTCTCGGACCAGTGACCGCATCGCCAACGACTAATGTGCCTGGACCTTTTAGAATGACAGTGGCAGCGTATTTATTTTGCAGCGCACGTACCGCGGAAAAACGATCCTCCTCAACTACCCGAACCGACGTACCAAGCAATCTGGCCGCCTCCCCAGAGTGAGGAGTGATAACCCACGACAACTCAGAAAAATTTATTTGCAACCGATCCTCCGCGATCAAATTAAGAGCATCTGCATCAACAACCATGGGGTGACCAGCCTTAACCGTCTTTTGCAAAAGCTGCTCCGACCATGCAGACTTGCCGAGTCCCGGCCCGATTATTAATACAGTGGCTGCATCCAACCAAGGTTCCAATTCTTGGCCCGAATCGATTGCACGAGTCATCACCTCGGGTTGTCGCGCCAACATCGAACCGATATGCTCTAAGCGAGTGCACAAAGATACTAATCCTGCGCCTGTTTGAATGCATGATTGGGCAGCCAAAATAGCAGCCCCACCAAAACCCAACTCACCTCCGACAACCATGGCATGACCGAAATGGTATTTATGTGCAAACCCGGCTCTCGTTGGCAAGTGACCCAACAGCGAGCCCAGCCGCAAAATTTCAGAGTCCGAACTTTCAATGTTGTATGCCGCGATAGGAATCTCAAGCGAATCTAGGACTAATTCTCCACAAAAGGAAGATGCTTGGCCAGTCATCATGCCTCGCTTTAAACCAACAAAAGTGACGGTAAGATCTGCTTCCACCGCATGATCAGAAACGCCGCCAGTGTCAGCATTCAGTCCGGAAGGCACATCGATAGACACCACAGGCACTTTTGAAGCGTTAATTAATTTTATAGCCTCAACGTAATTCGAACCCATCTGACTGCGTAACCCTGTACCGATAAGGGCATCGATAATTATGCCATCTGTTATCTCGCGGTCAGTTTTTGGAGACAAAAATTCCACTCCCGCTTTGACAGCAATAGATCTAGCATCAGAAACCTCAGAATTCTGCCTTCGCAAATCACCGACCTCTATAACCCTCGCCCGAACCGATTTCTCAGCTGCTAGCGCCGCTACCAAATAACCATCACCCGCATTGTTGCCAATGCCACAGAAGATCGTTAACTCAGAAGGCATTCCAAACTTTTTCTCGATCCCTGTCATGACAGCCGCACTGGCACGTTCCATTAGTTTCGTTATACTGAGTGCATGCGCACTGACTGCACGCTCCTCAATGTTCTTAATTTTTTTAACCGTAAATGACCAGTCGCTTATTGAATTTAATGACATGACTAACAACACTCCGAGATCAATCATTCGAATTATAATGCAGATGAACAATTAAGCCGTGCAAAAAATTAACAGTAATACAAAAAATCTTGAGCTACTCGCAAAAAAAATTAAGGATTGGGGAACGGATTTAGGTTTTCAGCAAGTAGCTATAGTCAAACCCGACTTAAGTCAGGCATCTGAAAATCTTCATTCATGGCTATCCGACGGATTTAACGGGTCGATGAAATGGATGGCTAATCATGGCGAGAAGCGTTATGTCATTGCTGATTTAGTCCAGGATGCTGTGCGTGTAATCTGTGTGAGATTGGATTACTTGACTGACGATAAAATGATAGCTGTACTCAAATCCAACGACAAGGCCTATATCTCACGCTATGCGATTGGAAGGGACTACCACAAAGTCTTGCGCCGACGACTTGCCAAATTGGTCTCGAAAATAAGATGTTCTCTTCCGGATATGCAATTAAGTCAGCGAGCTTTTGTCGATAGCGCACCGGTGATGGAGAAACCTCTAGCTGAGCAGGCTGGTCTTGGTTGGATGGGCAAAAACACGCTAATCCTTAACAAAACTGCAGGATCTTGGTTCTTCCTTGGAGAAATTTACACTTCTCTGTCCCTCCCTGCAGACAATATCAGTGAGCCTAACCGATGCGGGAAGTGCCGAGCATGCATCACTGCTTGCCCAACGAATGCTTTCCCCAAACCTTATGTGCTCGATGCAAGAAAGTGTATTTCATATCTTACGATAGAACACAAAGGCAAAATACCCTTAGAACTAAGGCATCTTATGGGTAATCGCGTTTTCGGTTGCGATGATTGCCAAATTATTTGCCCTTGGAACCGGGATGCTACCAAAAGTAGCGAAGCAGATTTCTCCCCACGTCATAACTTAGATTCTTCCGATTTGGTCACACTTTTCAATTGGGACAAAACCGAGTTCATGGAAAAAACCGAAGGCATGGCGATCAGAAGAATAAGTTATGAAATGTGGCGAAGAAATCTTGCAATCGGTCTCGGTAACGCAGATGGATGTCACAAAATATTGGGTATTCTTGAGCAAAGCATGAATGAATTATCACCATTAGTGAAGGAACATGTTGCTTGGGCGATAGATATGCAAAAGGAGAAATTAAATGCTAAAAAAACTCCGTCTGTAATAACGTAACTCTTCAATAGAGTCCTGAATATCATCCATTGCCCGATGGGTACTTTGTTTTTTAAAACCATTCTGAAGCGTCGGCTTCCATCGCTTTACCAATTCTTTGATCGTAGAAACATCTAAATTACGATAATGAAAAAATTTTTCTAGCTCCGGCATATGCTTCGCCAGAAATCGTCTATCTTGGCAAATAGAATTGCCACACATTGGGGACTCACCAGGTCCGACCCATTTGTTGAGAAAATTAATGGTCGTGAACATTGCTTCCTGCTCAGTGATTTCGCTCATCCGAACCCTCTCCGTCAGCCCTGACTGCCCATGCTGCCGAGTATTCCACTCATCCATTGAGTCCAAGATTGCATCAACTTGTTTAATCGCTACCGCTGGCCCTTCTGCCAAAACGTTAAGTTCACTATCGGTTACTAGAGTTGCGATTTCAATTATCCGATCAGTCTCGGGCGACAGCCCCGTCATCTCCAGATCTAACCAGATTAAATTCAGCGGACTTCTAAATACCATATAGCAACCAATGTCATTCGCTCAGCGCGCTTAATATGCCCAATAACATTTAATAACAGCGGACAATTCTTCTTAGAGTGATTATGCTATATGCTTGGGTGTCATGAAAAGAGGGTTAGTAATTTTAGTCCATGAAAGAGTAGATAGATCAAACCAAAATATCACGGCACCGATGGTCACGAATGAAAATTAGTCAAAAGAAAGCTGTTCAGACAATACAATCTGAGACAATTGAAAAAAGTGGGCTGTTAAGCAAGGCGATGTCCGGAGAAGTAATTTGTAACTTTGGCTCTCAACTTGAGGTTGAAGGGTGTGAAGACGCGTTCAAAGACAAAGTATATCGCTGTCATAAAAGAGCGAATATAGGGTCATTAGTGGCTGGAGATCAGGTTCTGTGGCAGCATTCGGAGCCCTATGGGATAGTTATAGCCCGCCAACCCAGATCTTCTGAAATATTGAGGCCAGACAGCAGGGGGAGGATTCGCTCTATGGCCGCGAATATCGATTGCATTGCAATCGTCTTTGCTTGTGTACCAAAACCTCAATACAATCTGATTGATCGCTACTTGGTGGCAGCTGAGGCTCAACACGTTCGTCCTGTTCTGATACTTAATAAAATAGATCTTCTGAAGAATCAGCACGCTTCAGAGATTCAAGTGCTCGCGAAAGATTACCAGAGTATCGGCTATCGGATCATCAAAGTATCCGCGAAAACAGGAGAAGGAATGCCCATGCTCGAGGAGTATTTGTCCAACCGCATGGTTATATTCTCCGGTCAATCTGGAGTGGGCAAGACATCATTACTCAATTATCTAATGCCATCTGCAAATAGTCCTGTTAGCGCACTTACTTCTAAAACCGACCAAGGAGCGCATACGACCGCTGCTTCAAGACTCTATCGATTGAAGTCCGGAGGAAAATTGATTGATTCTCCCGGAATCCGAGATTTTTCACTAAATCATTTAGATAAACAGGATATCATTGAGAATTTTATCGACTTTCAGCCATTCTTGGGCCACTGCAAATTTCGAGATTGCACACATAGAGATGAAGCAAGTTGCGCGCTGCATAGGGCCGTTAGGGAAGATTTAATTATTGGTAAACGTTTGGAAAGCTACCATAAGATCATGGGTAGCCTCCAAGACATAAAGGCCCAGCGCTAAAGTCGTCTCCAACTAGAGGCCTCTGAATTATGAAAGAAAAATATTCTCTTGAAGACCTGCGTTACTTAATGACTAGACTGAGAGATCACGATTTTGGGTGCCCCTGGGATCAAAAACAGACATACCATAGCATCATTTCTCACACCCTTGAGGAAGTATACGAAGTCATCGATGCCGTTGAAAATTTGAATTTTATTAATCTTCAGAATGAATTGGGCGACCTGCTTTTTCAGATCATATTTTTGTGTCGTCTAGCTGAGGAGGATCAATATTTTAATCTAGATGATGTAATCAATTCATTAACTGGCAAACTGTTGAGAAGACATCCACATGTCTTTCCGGATGGATCATTAGTATCTAAAGGTAAAGACAAGATTACTGTCAGTTCGAGTGACATTGCCGATAGTTGGGAAGAAATAAAAAAGAATGAACGCAAACTAAAAGGTAAGACTGGTTTTCTGGATGATATACCTAATGCGTTACCCGCAAACAAACGGGCTATGAAACTACAAAAGAGAGCATCGAATATTGGTTTCGACTGGGAATCTAGCGGTGATGTGCTAAACAAAGTTTATGAGGAATTGAGCGAACTCGAGCAAGAAATGGAATTGGAAAATAGCTGTAATCTAGAGGATGAATTGGGAGATTTAATTTTTACCATTATAAACCTTTCTCGACATCTGCAAATAGATCCGGAGAGTGCTTTGAGAAAAGCTAATCAGAAATTCACAGTCCGACTTAATTCTATAGAAAAATTGGCTCCCCAAAATGACATTACAAAACTGTCCCAAAATGAGATGGATAAAATGTGGCAGACGATTAAATCCCAAGAGTGACTAAAGATTTTTTAATTATCGAATTTGTTCAGAATGGAGCCAGTTTTGTGCTATTTTTGTTCAATGTAAAGGTGTCGCGATTAAATGTTAATGGTTTTATATCTCTCCAAGAAACGATAGGTAAATTTCATACTCGTTTAGTCACACGCCAAAATCAATAATTTTTGAAACTAAGAAGTTAGTTAGGATGGAGTAGATGATGAAGATGATCTTATTAGGCCCTCCAGGCGCAGGCAAAGGCACACAGGCACAATTCGTGACCGGCCACTTTAGAATCCCTCAAATTTCTACTGGGGATATGCTCAGAAAGGCCATCAAAGAAAGGACAGCGCTGGGTGTGAAAGTTAATAAAATTGTGTCATCTGGTGCCTTAGTTCCGGATGAAATAATTATTGCTTTAGTCAAGGAACGTATCTCGCAAGACGACTGTGAAAATGGTTTCTTATTTGATGGTTTTCCTCGAACTATTCCTCAAGCTCAAGCGATTGATGACGCAGGGATCTGTCTTGATCTCGTTATTGAAATCGCCGTAAGTGATGGAGAGATTGTCTCGAGGCTTAGCGGTCGAAGGGTACATAAAAGCTCCGGCCGCACCTATCATGTTCTGCATAATCCTCCACAAAACGCCGGTTTGGACAACGAGACAGGAGAGGAACTTATCCAACGTGACGATGATCAAGAAGAGACCGTGCGAAATCGATTAGATATTTACCATCAACAAACAAAACCATTAATAAAATTTTACCAGCAACTAAACGAAAGGAGCGGTCTTCCAAAACTTTATCGAGTAGATGGGCTCGGGCATCTTTCCGAGGTGCAAGAGAGAATCTTGGATGCGTTAGAGTCATCCGATTGATTCTCTCAATAAATGTGCGATCGTGAAAATGCCACCTACCGAAAGTGATTATGCGGTCACAAGATCGTAGTAACTCTATCTTAAAACAGTTCCTGTTCGAATTTTAAAGGAGATGAAATTGTCATTTATGCTTGCGATTGAAACGGCAACAAAGCCATGTTCCGTCGCATTTCGTGCTAACGAAAAAATCTACACCTTGTGCTCCGAAAATGAAAAATCGAGCAGTCAAAAAGCCCTCCAGATGATTGACGATGTTTTGCGGGAGGCATGTGCCAGCATTGGCGACGTTAAAAGTCTTGGAGTAACGTTAGGCCCGGGTTCCTTTACTGGACTGAGGATCGGGTTTTCTATAATCCAAGGTTTAGCTTTCGCACTAGATCTCCCGGTTTGTGGATTGTCAACCCTTGAGGTGTTGGCAGCGACTTATAAACGTACAAATGATCTCCGGGAAGATCAATTACTGATCACAGTAATTGATGCCCGAATGGGACAATTTGCAATTGGAGGATACCGTTGGAGCGGAAGCCGATTCGTCAGGGAAATCAACGATTGCCTGATGAGCCAAGAAGATGCGAGAGACCTAGCGAAAACTCAAAAGCCAATTGCAGTGGTCGGGGAAGGAACAAAACTCTTTCCTGAAAGAAAGTTAAAACACTGGAGTGTCATAGATCTATATCCAAGCGCCATCGATATTTGCGAATTAGCAAATGAATATGAAAAAAGAAACCTCCTTTCAGCCATAAATGACTTAGACCTAGTCTATTTGCGCGGACCGGAAGCATGGAAAAAAAAATAGGTTAATTGCAAGTGGATAACTATCAAGCCGCTCTGCTGGCCATCATTCAAGGAGTCACGGAGTTCTTGCCAGTATCTAGTTCTGGACACCTGCTGTTGCCGACTCAAATACTTGGTTGGGACGATCAAACTTTAGCATTCGATGTAGCTGTTCACGGTGGCTCTTTGATTGCAGTCATTTTTTTCCTGCGGAAAGAACTCAAAAAACTGATTGCAGCATGTTTAAAAACCATATCAACTGGCAGCACTTCCGAAGACACCACGCTGGCATGGCAACTAATATTGGCATCTTTCCCTGCGGCCATCTGCGGCTGGGCTTTTGCTTCAGTCATTGAACAAAATCTCCGAGGTATTTTAGTCTTGGCCTCAACAACCATATTTTTCGGTTTGATTCTCGGCTTGGCAGATGCTAAGGGTACGAAGAATAAGGTTCTTAAAGAGATGACTTGGTATCATACCGCTCTGATCGGATTGTCACAGGCATTAGCGCTGATTCCTGGAACATCGAGATCGGGAATAACGATTTCATCCGCTTTGGCTCTAGGGTACTCAAGGGAAGACGCGGCTCGTTTTTCATTCCTATTGTCTATTCCAATCATCACAATGAGTGTCCTGTATAAAGGCTCACAATTGGGAGCGAAAGATTCAATAGACCTCATACCACTAGGCATCGGGATAATTGTTTCCGCCGTGACAGCATACTTTTGCATTCGAAGTTTTATGCTCATTGTGACCAAAATTGGGATGCTACCCTTCGTCATTTATCGTATATTGCTGGGCTCAGCGCTGTTTTTCGTTGCATATTCTCAGTAATCTCAAGCAGTTTTAAGAACAAAGTTAAAAAAAAACTATCATGAACTAGGTTTAATTGAATGAAAAAAACTCACGATAAATTTAGCAGAGATCTCAGAGATTTTTTAGATCTTTCGCCAACTCCTTTTCATGCAACGGAGCAGTTAGCAAAACTGTTGATGAACGGAGGTTACCAAAAGCTCCATGAAGAAGAAGAATGGATCCTCAAAAAAGGAGGCAGATATTTCGTGGTCCGAAATGATTCCTCGCTAATTGCATTTGTGATGGGTCACTCGGACCCTCTCAAACACGGCCTACGAATTGCAGGAGCTCATACCGATAGTCCCTGTCTGATGATTAAACCAAATCCTGACATAACAAAAAATGGATATCTGCAATTGGGTGTTGAAGTCTATGGCGGTGCATTACTTAACCCATGGTTCGATAGAGATTTGTCGATCGCTGGCAGAATCATCTTTCAGAAAAGTAGTGGTGAACTTGAGACAAAGTTAGTTGATTTCAAGCGTCCCGTAGCTATTATACCAAGCTTAGCCATTCATCTCGACCGCGGTGCAAATAAGAACCGCTCAGTAAACCCTCAAACCGATATTCCACCTATTCTCATGAGAACAAAAAATAAACGAAATTTTCGACAGATTCTGGAAGAGAACTTTCTATCAATGGGAGAAAAGGTTCTGGATTACGAACTATCATTATATGATTTTCAAAAAGCATCTAATATTGGCATCAATGGCGAATTTCTAGTATCAGCCCGTCTTGATAACCTTCTCAGTTGTTATGTTGCCGCAAAAGCGATCTCTGCTGCGGATGGGGAACATAATTGCGTCCTGGTCTGCAGCGATCATGAGGAGATTGGAAGTGTGTCGTCATCGGGCTCCGACGGACCTTTCCTTGAGTCAGTGCTTGAAAGAATGGTAGGAAATGATTTAATCCGAGACCGAGTAATGAGACGGTCACTTTTCATTTCTTGTGACAGTGCTCATGCAATGCATCCCAACTATAAATCGATGCATGACGATAGGCATCAACCCATTATAAATGAAGGCCCAGTGATCAAAGTAAACGTCAAACAGCGTTATGCAACCAACAGCATCACATCAAGTATCTTTAAAAAAATTTGTTCAGATGCCGGTATACCTCTACAAACATTCGTTTCGCGCAGTGATATTGGTTGCGGCAGCACTATCGGCCCAATTGTTTCTGCCAGGCTTGGGATTCCCACGCTTGATGTCGGTATACCTCAACTAGCCATGCATTCGTGCCGAGAGACCGCTGGTGTAAAGGATCCAAGTTTTCTCGAAAAAGGATTAATTAAATTCTTCGACTATCAGGAACCACTCGCAATCACAAACCGGTAACATGGCAGAAGCCAGATTCAGGGAAGCACGCTTATCATGAAGAAGAACAGAGTATTAACAGGGATTACTACAACGGGTACTCCTCATCTCGGCAACTACATTGGTGCTATCAAACCAGCAGTAGAGGCGAGTCAATCCGATCAGATTGAATCATTTTTCTTTCTTGCCGATTACCATGCATTAATAAAAACACAAGACAAGAGTTTGGTTCATCAATCAACCAAAGAAGTTGCTGCATGTTGGTTGGCACTCGGGCTAGACACAAGCAAGGCTATGTTCTACAGACAATCAGATATTCCTGAAATTCCTGAGCTGACTTGGCTATTAACGTGCATGACTGCGAAGGGTTTGATGAACCGAGCCCATGCATATAAAAGTGCAGTTCAAGATAATTCTGCGACTGGAGAGGATGCGGATCACGGGATCACAATGGGTCTTTTTAGCTATCCAATATTAATGGCAGCGGACATCTTAATGTTCAATGCTCAAATTATTCCAGTGGGTCGAGATCAGGTGCAGCACGTAGAAATGGCTCGAGATATTGCGCAGCGGTTTAATCATCATTACGGCACATTCTTTGAATTGCCTGAGGCCCAGATTGACGAAGATCATGAAACGCTCCTGGGTTTGGATGGCCGAAAGATGAGTAAGAGTTATAAGAACACGATACCTATTTTTTTGTCAGAAAAGCAACTGAAAAAGCATGTTAATAAAATAAAAACCAACCTGCTTGAACCCGGAGTGCCCAAAGATCCGGAAAGCTCGATTGTCTTCCAGCTATGGAGTGCATTTGCAACAAGCAAACAAATTCAGGAAATGAGCCATCAATTCTCCAGCGGCATTGGTTGGGGAGAAGCAAAGCAGTTACTGTTTGAACTTATCAATAGCAAATTAGAAAGACCCCGAGAAATCTATAATGAGCTAATGGCAAATCCTGATCGAATAGAATCAGTTCTTCTTGATGGGGCAGAGAGGGCAAGGCATCATTCACTAGAATTTATGAAGGAACTGCGCGCCGCAGTAGGAATTCAATCTCTTAAATAGCTTATTTACCCATCTGATATCGAAGATATGTGCGTATTATAATGACAGTAATGTACAATGTTGGGAGTTATTTAAGACGAACTGTTGGAGTTTAAAAAATGAAAATCGCTTTTAAGAGTTTATCCCTATCTGCTGCTGTTTTTTTATTTGGCTGCAGCTCAGATGCAGTTAATTTGGGTTTCAAGAGAGACCTGACCGGTTTTAATGATGCACTAGCAGAGGTAGAAAACAAAAAACAAGCAGCGTTGCTTGCAGATGCCCACAGTGCTGTAGCTGAGCGTATTGCCCCGGTTGGCCGGGTCACTATGAAAGAAGATCTGAAATCCGAGAACACTGCAGTGGAAGTGTCCAACGCTTCACAAAAAGTTGGGCTGTCCGATGGATCAGAACACACAGTCAAAATGCTCAACGCTGGCGATGGTGGCACCATGATTTTTGAACCGGCCGTCATAAAGATCTCCAAGGGAGACACCATCCACTTCAAAGCCACTGATTTGTCGCACAACTCGGCTTCTGTTGAAGGGATGATTCCAGAAGGCGCAGCGCCTTGGGCCGGCGTAATGAATCAAGACATTAGCGTAACATTTGACACCGAGGGAGTTTATGTTTACCAGTGCGATCCTCACGTAATCATGGCTATGGTAGGAGTGGTTCAGGTTGGAGAAGCAGTCAATATGACTGCTGTTAAGGAGTCCGCTGAGAAGTACGGAACTCGTTTCGTGATGAATAACGATCGTTTGAGCGAATACTTGACACGACTCTAACAACCGACCAAAGACGAGATAAGAATAAAGGTTTCTGCTTTTCTTGTCTGAATGTATGCAAAATACCAAGACGCAAATACGCCTTTTAAATTAAGGTTGCTTCTTTTGAAAATCGCGCTAATCGTCCTGTGGCACAAGTTGTGTCGGGTCAGAAGAGGAGAAATGCACCGCAACCTACGCTAATTGTTCCGCTGATAATGGTTCGGAGGAATCTCTATGTCGTTACAAACCAGAATCTATCTATGATTCTGCCGCCGTTTTCACCATGGCATCAGCTTGATATGTAATCGAGTTTTGAGTTATCCCAAAGCCTTGGGGCAATGTACCAGGTGGGAATCGAAACTGCTTACAATAATGCTAGTAATGTTTTAGAAGTTATACCCGCGATGGGCTCTTATAAATCGAGCATCCCCACTTGAGTCAAAGCAGATCTGAAGTTTGTGGTGGCGACGAGCAGTTAATCCTGGTGCCGCAGAAGGATTTCTTCTTTCATACGAAGTTGTCGATAGTGTCAATATGCGTTGACTAACTAATCAGTCGTTATTCGTCTGCTTTCAGCTTGAATATTACGAATGAATAATCCTCGGTCCTGCGTCAAGGATGTCCTGAGAAGGCGAAAACTTAGCAATATTTTCAATGAACAGCTTAGCTAAGGCAACTGCTTGACTGTCATATTGCGCCTGATTGGGCCAATTCTCTCTGGGGTTTAGATACCTTTTGTCCACACCTTCCACATCAACTGGAATATCAAGATTAAAAAGACTTATATGTTCTGTTTCACAATCCTCGAGGAGCCCTTTTGTGATAGCTGTGATTATGGACCTGGTAATTGGGATAGGAAAACGAGAACCAGATCCTTCTGCATCCCCCGATCCACCAGTCCAACCAGTATTGACAAGATATACTCTTGACTGAAATTTTTGAATTTTATCCATCAAAAGCTCTGCATACACTTTAGCCGGTCGCGGCATAAATGGTGCCCCAAAACATGTCGAGAAAGTCGGATGGATGCCTGCTGCTGCGCCGACTTCAGTGGATCCAACCCTCGCCGTGTAACCACTTAAAAAGTGAAAAGCAGCACTCTCTTTAGTTAGTATTGAGACAGGCGGCAACACACCGGTCACATCACAAGTCAGGAAAATTATATTGCGAGGCTCTCCAGCCTGATTTTCAACCTTTCTTTTTTTGACATGCTCAAGCGGGTAGCTGCATCGACCATTCTCGGTCACAGAAGTATCATCGTAATCTGCAACACGAAGCTGGTCACTTATTACAACATTTTCTAGAATTGAGCCGAAACGAATCGCATCCCAGATCACAGGTTCATTGGTTTTGCTAAGATTAATAGTCTTTGCGTAGCAACCGCCCTCAAGATTAAAGACGCACCCATCTGTCCAGCCATGTTCATCGTCTCCAATAAGGTAACGATCCGGATCCGCCGACAAGGTAGTCTTTCCCGTGCCTGAAAGCCCGAAAAAAAGCGCTGTATCCCCTGCCTCTCCAACATTAGCGGCGCAATGCATTGGCATGACATCATTTTCGGGGAGAATATAATTTTGCACTGAAAACATAGCTTTTTTAATCTCACCGGCATACTGCAGACCCGCGATCAAGACTCTGCGGCTTCCAAAGTCTATCAATAGTGCACTATCACTGTTTACACCATCTCGTTTTGGATCACACTCATATCCTGATGCATGAAGAATCTCCCAACAGGGGAGGGCTCTAGGATTAAATTCAGCCGAACGAATGAACATATTTCGTGCAAAAAGAGCATGCCAAGCTGTCTGTGTCGTAATTGATATTGGAAGATAGTGGTCTGAATTTTGGCCGACATGAAGGTGAGAAATAAAGCGATCACCGCCGCGAATACATTCGTCAACTCGTTTCCAAAGATTATCAAATCTTGATTTGTCAATTTCCAGATTTACAGATCCCCAGTCGACAGTTTTAGAGGTCGTGGGGTCTTTCACAATGAACCTGTCAGAAGGAGAACGACCGGTTCTCTTCCCCGTCAAAGCTACTAAGGCTCCTGTATCGGCTAGTCGTCCTTCGGCGCCTACTAGAGCACGTTCTATCAATTCCGCAGAACATAAATCAGCGAAGACTCTTCCTTTATTCATGCATTTTTTTCTCTTATTCATAAAGCCCGAGCGCAGCACCAAGCCCCGCCGCGAGTATATCAAAGATTTAAAGATATTATTCCTTTTTGTCCGATAGACATTGAGCTATAGACTTTTTAATTCTGCCCAAAGGTACCCTCAAAAACAGGCGTTAATGATACTCCAAATTAGTGCTCGTTAAAAAAAATGTATTCGGCATCGAAAAAGCGTTAAATTTTCCAATGAGACTTATCTACGGCTCCTAATTCGATTATTCAATTAAAATTGGAAACATCGTCAGTGATTTTTAAGAAAAAACAGATTACATGTGACGTCGACGTTAGTTACCCCTCATTGTTAGTTCAATTCAGGATCCAAGAAACTTATGAATTAATCTTCGCTGTTTTTTGTTCGGGCGCCGAGTCCGCGAGAAATTGCTTTGTGCCAATTGCCGCTTGGCTCTCTCGATTTCGCGCTGATGGACACTTTCTGGTGTTTCCTCATAAAGAATCCGTGCACTCGCTGGGCTGCTCCGCCGCTCAGCGAGACCTTTAATCTCTATGATTAAATCATCCAAATTCGCTCGAATCAAAAGCTTATCATTTATCCCTATTTGTCGGCTCGGTTTTACTTTCTGTCCATTCAACTTAACCTTACCTGCTTGAATAGCAACCTTGGCCAATGGACGTGTTTTATAAAAACGTGCAGCCCAAAGCCACTTATCCAAACGCACTTTATCCATGTCTTAACTTTAACAATCCGAAATCATTAATTCATCAAAATCATTTAGCGCCATAAACTCGCTTGGCTCGCGTAACCCACCAAAACTATCTGGTCGAGCGATGGTCAGGATATTGGCAACACCAAATTTTTGTGCTGCGCATGCAATTGCTTCTGAATCATCGATGAAAAGTGTTTTATTGGGATCAAAAGCAAAGTTTTTCCGAAGCGCAAACCAGAAATTTTGACACTCCTTAGGGTATCCTAGTTCATGTGACGAGATTATTTTATCCAAATTCTGGCATATCGTCGTCGCAGCAAATTTGATATCCATGCTATTATGGTCAGCATTGGTGATCAAAATTCGTTCTTTGCCCTTAATCCCGAGGTTAATAAGAAATTCAGATACTTTCGGTCTCTCGCGAATTAAATGTTTCACCTCTCGCTTCAGCGCCACCACGTCTAAAGACAGTTCACGTGACCAAAACTCGGTCGAATACCAATCTAGGGTCCCTTCTTTCTCTTTTAGTCGCCTAGTCAAAGTACTCTTTACGATAGATAGATCCAACTCAAAAAGCTCTGCATATCGCAATGGAAGATGGGTCCTCCAAAAATAATTGTCGAAATGCAAATCCAACAATGTTCCGTCCATATCAAGCAGGACTGTATCGATCTCCGACCAGTTAAATAACATATAGCACCAGATGTTGACTATTTGGCATAAAAAACGAACGGTTTACGCAGTAGACGAATCAAGAAATTTAGGTACACTGTAAACTCATCTTTTGAGCAAGTACAGAATGAGACGCAAGCTAATCAACTCTATATCAAAACTTGCAATCGACGCAGGAAATGAAATTCTTAGAATCTACAAAAGCACTGATTTTAAAATAAAAACAAAGAGCGATGGCTCTTTGTTAACAGAAGCAGACCAAGCAGCTCATCAGATGATTATCGAGGGACTGTCAAAGCTCGATGTTAATTTGCCGGTTTTATCTGAAGAATCGACATCCATAAGCATTGAAGAACGGGCCTTATGGAAGCGTTACTGGTTAGTTGATCCACTAGATGGGACCGCCGAGTTTGTAGAGGGAAACGGTGAGTTTACAGTTAATATAGCTTTAATCGAAAATCATCAACCTCTCCTTGGTGTGGTGCATGCTCCAGTCCAGGGCTTAACGTATCTAGGCGGTAAAAATCTTGGCGCAATGAGACGCGATGATGCAGGAGAGAGAATAATAAAATGTCGTACTATGGACTCAGTAATCGCAAAAAAGGAACCTGTAATAATAATGGAGAGTAGGCGACATGCCGAAGGCGGGGCAAATTCTCTATTGACGAAGATCCAGAGTAAAATTGGCGCTTATGAAACAAGAAACATGGGGAGTTCACTAAAAATCTGTTATATCGCTGAGGGAAAAGCTGATCTTTACCCTCGGTTGGGTCCTACGAGCGAGTGGGACACAGCCGCTGCACACGCAATTCTAGAAGCCGCCGGCGGGTCAATTGTAGATCCATATTTTAAGCCGTTAAGTTACAATTCAAAAGAAGATTTATTGAATCCTTTTTTCTTTGCAATTGGTGATGCCAATTATGATTGGTCATCCGTTATAAAAGATTAACCTGCTTCCCTAAAACTAGTACAGGAGGTCATCTGGCAATGGACTGGCTCCATCATCAGGAAACGCAGTTGTCTCTTCCGGATTGGCAGGCACATTTTCGTTCTTGAAATATTCATACAATCCATCCTGATTGGGACCCACTCGTTTGCCGCTTTTAGGATCTATCTTAACCCGGACTATACCATTTGGCTGCAACCGCTCAATTTCTGGTTTTTCATGCAGGACCGAACTCATAAAGTTAATCCACATCGGTAAGGCAGCCGAGCCCCCATACTCCCTCCGGCCTATGAGAGAATTATCATCAAAGCCTACCCATGCTGTAACAGCTAAGTGGGGAGTATACCCTGAAAACCATGCGTCTCTGGGACCATTTGTTGTTCCAGTTTTTCCACCTACATCAATACGATTAAGTTTCTTTGCTTTTAAACCTGTGCCGCGAATAATTACATCTTTTAGGATTGAATCAATAATAAAAGACGTCCTAGAATCAAGGACTTGTGTAGCATTTTTTTTCGCGCTAGGACGACTTTTCTGCAGTGCTAGCTTTATAATTTTTTGGCTCTTCCGCTCTTCTTGGGACAATTCCTCTCTACTCAACTCATCAAATAATTCTTCTAACTCATTATCCAAAGTCATATTGTCTTCGGCACTCACTTCCATCTTTTGATCATCTTTAGCATTGCATTCGATGCAAACGGTATCTGGTTCCGCATCGAACACAATATTACCTCTCCTATCGATGATTTTATCTACCACATAAGGTTTAACTTTATAACCGCCATTCGCAAAAACCGAATATCCAGTGACAATTTGCAATGGTGTCAATGCATAGCTACCCAAAGCTAACGAAAGATCGACCGGCATTTCTCCAGTTTCAAATCCAAAATCCTGAAGGCCCTCCAATGCTCGGTCTATCCCCAGCCGCCGCAATAATCTAATAGACACGAGGTTCCGAGATCGATATAACGCTTCTCGAAGCCGAGTTGGGCCATAAAATTTCCCACCGTCATTCTCCGGACGCCATGTGTCTTCAAGTTTAGAATCATTAAAAACAACCGGAGCGTCATTAAAAATTGTAGCCGCAGTAAATCCGTTTTTAAGTGCCGTTGCATAGACAAAAGGTTTGAAATTTGAGCCCGGTTGTCTGGTGGCTTGTGTTACCCGATTAAAATTACTGTGTCTCCAGTCAAATCCTCCAACCATAGCTCGCAGAGCTCCATCACTCGGATCCATTGCCACCATCGCTCCCTGAATTCTGGGAAGTTGGGCTATCCTGTAACGCCCAAACGAATCTTTTACAACCCGAATAAGGTCACCTGGGTCCAACAGATCACGTGGAGAGCCGACAGGCTCGGATACCTCGTCCACTGTCCTATATAATCTGACGCCGTCAGGATCGTCTTGCCACTCAAGCGTATGCAAACGATCAGCAGCATCAACCAATATGGCATAGTCTTTTTCAACGTCGGATACAATCATAGGCTCTAAATTTGCATATTTAGGAGTTTCTGCAAGCACATTGAGCCAATCCTGAGGTTGAATTCCTGATCGCTCTGGACCACGATAACCATGCCGGCGATCATAAGTTAATATGCCTGATTGCAAAGATTCTACAGCCTGTCTCTGCATCCGAGAATCAATCGATGTGATGACGGAGTAGCCTTTGGTATATGCCTGAAGGCCAAATTTTTCCACTATCTCTTGGCGGACAAGTTCTGCTGCATAAGCCGCCTCCAGTTGCGATATTGAGCCATGATAAGATGAACCATCGATCTCACCAATTGCATTTTGATACTCAAGTTGATCGATGTTACCGAGTGCCAGCATCCTTCCAAGAATCCAGTCGCGTCTTAGCATTGCTCTTTCTGGATTAGCAATCGGGTTATATTTGGAAGGTGCTTTAGGAAGTCCTGCTATCATGGCGGTCTCTGAGAGCGTAAGCTCCTCCAAAGTCTTTCCATAATAGACCTGTGCCGCCGCTCCAACCCCATATGCTCGATTACCCATGTATATTTTGTTTGCATAAAGCGAAAGTATTTCCTGTTTTGTTAACTCTTTCTCTATCTGAAGCGCCAAAAGAATTTCATTAAACTTCCGAGTAAATTCTTGTCTCCTGGATAAGAAGAAGTTGCGTGCGACTTGCATAGTAATGGTGCTCCCACCACTGCGAATAGACCCAGTACGAGCAATTTCGAGTGCAGCTCTGGCGAGCCCCGAAAGAGAAATCCCCCCATGATCAAAAAAATGGGCATCTTCAGCGGCAAGGAACGCATCAACCATGCGTCTAGGAATCTGTTCAAAGGAAACCGGATTTCGTTTTTTTTCCCCAAATTCTGCCATTAATTTCAAGTCTTGAGAGTAGACGCGCAATGGGGTCTGCAACTCTATCTCTTTTAACTCATCAACTAGGGGCAATTTGGGACTGAGATACAAATATATACTGGAAGAAACAACTAAAACACTGCCAATGGCAAGTAATGCCGATAGGAAAACAACCGTCCAATACTTTCGATATTTCTCGTTCATTTCTGTAGTTGGCCTCAAAACAGTCATGCCTATTATAGAACCTTGATAAAGTTTAGTGCATCATTTCGCAGTTAATGTTAACGGTGACGCCGAATTAACATGTTTAATTATTGCAAAAGATCGGTTCGACCAAATAATGGAGAGTAAATCGAGCCAAAATTCTGATTTTTTCAAAAAAAATGATCATAATACGATGATGATTTAAGCCCTCACCGTAAATTTCCGGAATCTTTATGATCAAAACTCATATTTTCTTGGTTGGGCCAATGGGCGCGGGTAAGTCCTCCGTTGGAAAGTCCTTGGCCAAAACGCTAAACCTACCCTTCCTCGATCTGGATTCAGAAATAGAGCGCCGAACAGGAGCAGATATTCAATGGATTTTTGATATGGACGGAGAAGAAGGATTCAGAGATCGCGAGACTAAAATTTTTTCTCAAGTGATTACAGAAAAGGACTGTGCTGTGATTGCGACTGGCGGTGGTCTTGTGCTAAGGGAGAAGAATAGAGCGCTATTGTCGGCCTCCGGAACAGTTATTTACCTATTTGCTTCCAAAGAGCAGCTACTTGAGCGTACAAAGAGAGATAAAAAACGGCCATTACTGCAAGTAAAAGATCGCGCTAAGGTAATTAGTGAGATACTGGATCAGCGCGATCCACTATATAGACAGGTGGCAGATATGGTATTTAAATCTGGTCGTGGACATATATCGAAGACTGTAAGAAAACTCGCTGATAAACTCCAAAGCCATTGAGAATTTATGGCATCTCACCATCGGCAATGAATGGCAAGTTAAAAGTTAAGTATATGGAGTAAAACTCATATGTCTCTCATTTTAAATGCAAGCTTACCATCGGACCGTCGAGTAGAAGTGGACTTAGGCTCTCGCAGTTACTGTGTGCATATCGGATCAGGCATCATTGTCAGGGCAGATATAATGCGTTACATAGATGGCGATCAAGTGTTGATCGTAACAAATGAAACTGTTGCGCCACTGTACTTGGAAATGGTTCGTGAGCAAATTACGGATAAGAAAGTCCACGATATCATTCTTCCTGATGGAGAACAATTTAAGAATTTGGAGGCATTGAACGGGATCTTCAGCAAGCTTTTGGCTGAGAAACATGATCGAAGCACAACACTTATAGCAGTCGGTGGAGGAGTCATAGGTGACATGACTGGTTTCGCCGCTGCAACATATCTGCGGGGTGTATCATTCATACAAGTACCTACAACCCTTTTAGCTCAGGTCGATTCCTCAGTGGGCGGCAAGACTGCCGTTAACCACCCTCTCGGAAAGAATATGATAGGTGCATTTCACCAACCTCGAACAGTGATTGCAGATACAAACACTCTTCAATCCCTGCCTGATCGGGAATTCTCCGCCGGGATTGCAGAAATCTTAAAATATGGGCTGATCGCGGACGTCGATTTTTTTAATTGGCTTGAAAGAGAAATAGATTCATTGATGAGCCGTGATGCGGGAAAACTTACTTATGCCATTGAGCAATCCTGCCGAATTAAAGCAAAAGTAGTGCACTCAGATGAAACTGAACAAGGCATCCGAGCCATTCTAAATCTTGGACATACCTTTGGCCATGCCATTGAAACATTCCAAAATTATCGGCACTGGATTCACGGAGAGGCAGTTTCCGTTGGCATACTTATGGCCATGCAGATGTCGTATCTTAGAGGCAACCTTGAAATTAGCCACGTGCATCGAGTGTCAGAATTATTGCAACACTGCTCTCTACCCGTCAAACCTCCACGTAACATGACTATTGTTGATTTCAATAAGTTAATGCTAAGAGACAAAAAGGTCCGTAATGAGAAGTTGCGTTTAGTTTTATTAGAGAAGATAGGCAAAGCTAAAGTCATTGAAACCTTTGAGAAGGAGCACCTTCAAAATGTGCTTTCCGAGTTCTGCGGTCCCGACCCTAGTTCAGCATAGGAACTTATTTTTAAATAAACACCATCGATGACTGCAAGGAATATGATAAATGCAACACCCAAGTGAGACAAAGGAACAATTCCAACTTCAGAATGATTGTCTGATACGAGCTCTACTCAGAAGACCAACTTCTCGAACACCAATCTGGATCATGAGACAGGCAGGTAGGCATTTGCCTGAATATCGTGAAATAAGGGCACGAGCAGGAAGTTTTATGGCTCTTTGCACTAATCCGCAACTGGCTTGTGAAGTGACCATGCAACCGATGGAACGGTACGATTTAGATGCCGCAATCTTGTTTTCAGATATACTTACAATACCCGATGCCATGGGGTTGGGCCTATACTTTAGCGACGGAGAAGGCCCAAAGTTTCGAAAACCACTGCGAACTGAGAGGGATATCGAAAAATTATCGATCACAAAAACAGATGCGGATCTGCCATACGTAACGGAAGCAATAAAACTTATCCGCAACGAACTCAATGGCTCAGTTCCATTAATTGGATTCGCTGGTTCGCCATGGACTCTCGCGACATATATGATAGAAGGACAAAGTAGTCGCGACTTTGCTCGAAGCAAACTATGGTTGTACGAACGCCCTGAAATTCTGCATCAACTCTTAGAAAAATTAAGTCTCTCCATCATTGACTATCTAAACGCTCAAATAGCAAGTGGTGCCCAGGTGGTACAAATATTTGACACTTGGGGCGGGGTTTTAAGTACTCCGGCTTATCGCAATTTCTCTCTTGCCTATATGCAAAAAATTGTTGATAACCTCATCCCTCGCTCTGAAGGTCGCGAGGTCCCAGTTATCCTATTCACTAAAGGCGGTGCCCTTTGGTTAGAGGATATCGCAGCAACCGGTTGTCATGGAATTGGACTGGATTGGAACGTAGACATCAAACAAGCAAGAGCGCGTATCGGACCCACCACAGCACTTCAAGGAAACATGGATCCGGCCATTTTGCGTGCCACTCCAAGTATAATTCAAAGTGAAGTTAAAAAAATTCTTCAAGCTAATGGGGGAAACAATGGACATATCTTTAATCTTGGTCATGGCATTTCACCTGACATCGACCCAGAAAATGTGCGCGCCCTAATCGAAGCAGTACACGATGGCTCAAGAGCACACTGACAGTGATTTATCTTCCATGCGATACTCTGCCAATTCCAATCCGTTGGCCAAAAATTATTTTATTACTTAATTCCAAGTCTTCTATCCAACTACAAACACCCTTCTGAAAACAAAGGATGACCGTAGACCCAAATTTAAACCGCCCAATTTCATCTCCCTTTGAATAGGTTAAATCTCGTCTCTTGTAATTGAGATCTCGAACAAATCCTGACCCGGCTGGCTCTTCGCCTCCCCACACCGTCTCAATCCCGGCCACCAGCATAGCCCCAACAAATACTATGCAAAACCTTCCCATTTTCGAAGATTCGAACTCGCAAACTAAACGTTCATTGCGACTTAGCAAATCTTGCATATTTATGTTAGTGCTATCATTGACGGAAAATAACTCACCCGGAATATATTTGGAACGCAACAGTTTCCCGTCGCAAGGGGCATGCACTCGATGGTAATCGCTCGGCGATAGATAAATTGTAATATAGGATCCATCTGAGTACTTTTTGGAAAGATCATGGCCACCAAGTAACTGAGTCATTGAATATGTCATCCCTTTAGCCTGCAAAAGGATGTCGCCCCGAGCAATTCCAAATTGTGTAATTGCACCATCGACTGGCGAAATTATGGAATTCAAATTATCGTCAACAGGGCGTAAACTCGATTTGAGCTCTCGAGTGAAAAAGTCATTGAAATTTCTATAATCGGCCAATTCAGTTCTGGCCGCGTCTGCGAGATCAATTTTGAAGAAGCGAATCGCAAGTTTTATCAACAGATTTTTCAACGGCACACAGTGAGACTGGGCTATGCGCCCGATTTGTCTTGACAACCAATGCTTTGGCAAAAGCCGTTGAATCGCCACGAAAATGTTCGTTTTATGTGACATAACGTCCTATTTTTTGAGGTCGCATTTATCCAATCATCAAGTCCTTCGCTAATTGGACAACATGGCGAAAGCTATAGCATAACTGCGCTCGTCACTGATACTCAGTAGTACTCTGCTTGCGCCAAAATTTCTCATAGCTTTGGCAGCGCCTCGGTTTAATGATGCTGCGGGGGCCCCATTAGCTTCATGTCTGATTATAATATTTTGAAAGCCAACGCCGCTGCCAATTCCGGTGCCAAGTGCCTTAGCTACTGCCTCCTTAGCAGCAAATCGTTTGGCCAAGAAAGCTGGACTACACTTGCTAATATGCCAGGCTGTCAGTTCCTCCAAACTCAGCACTCTCCTCCCAAAACGTTCTCCATATCGTTTAATTAGCCTCTCGATGCGAGCTATATCAACAATATCAGTACCAATTGAAAACACCACCACCAGAAACCCTCTTAAAAAAGAGTCTTAGAAACCTTAAAATCACGATAAAGCTTCCGACTATGCAACTGTTTTCCGCCTAAATAAAAATCAATAGCTGCCTTGAGAATCTTCCTTGCCGTCCTGACTACCGAGGGATTACTCCAATCATCATCCGGCATGGCAAGAATATGTCGCCCCATTAAAACATTTTTAGCATTTTTGTGGCTCACTTTCTTTAATCCAAATTCAGGTTCGTAAAAATATCGTCCATTGGGTTCCAATGGTTCCCCACTTTCCGCCTCTGAATCTAAAACTAAACCGTAGCCTAATTCACTCAATAACATCATCTCAGTCTTTCTCAAATGCGATTCATGAAAAGGGCCTTTAAATAGAGCATTAATAAACTGCTTATAATGATCATAAAAGCCCTCTAATGGATCCTGTTCTAAAAATAGTCGGTAGATTAACTCGTTAACATAAAGTCCAAAATAGAGTGCCTCTTCTCGCAAAAATATCGGAGGCCCCAGAATATCGGCACTAATTAAAGTTTTTAGATCAGAGCGACCGGACCAGCAAAGCGAATACTCAACATAGGGTATTAGGAGGCGGTTTGCGCCTCTCTTTTTTGGCCTTCGATACCCCTTTGCGACGCATTTGACTCGTCCATATAACCGGGTATACAAGTCGACGATAAGACTGGTTTCACGATAAGGCATGGTGTGAAGCAAAAAACCCCTTTCGTCTTCCCAACGCATAATTCAAAACTCGTTATTGTAGCCAAAACTGTTCAAGGTTCGCTCATCATCAGACCAACCATTTTTCACTTTTACCCAAGTATTGAGCATCACTCTGCAGCCCAATAAAGCTTCGATATCGTAACGAGCATTCTTCCCGATAGCTTTTAGGCGTTGCCCCTTATTGCCAATAATAATCTTTTTTTGGCCTTCTCTTTCGACAAAAATTATTGCGTGAATATGCGTGATATCATCGATAGAGGTATATTGTTCTATTTCGACCGTAGCTTGATAGGGCAATTCCGCGCCCAGTTGTCGGGTAATTTTCTCTCGGATAATTTCTGCCACTAGAAAACGTTCGCTGCGGTTAGTGATATCTTCTGAATCGAAGACAAAAGGTCTTTTTGGTAAAACTTCTTTAATTCGCACAATTAATAAATCGATATTAGTTTTCTTCAGCGCTGATATCGGAATAAAATCCGCAGCAGGAAATTTCTCGGACAAGAGTTCAATTTGGGCTAGCAGATGGTCTTTATGTGGAATAACATCTAATTTATTCAGCACAATAATCATTGGTGTCCTAATATTTTCAAGATATTTTGCAACGTACTGATCAGCAGGAGTCCATTCGGCACGGTCTAAAACAAAAAGCACAATGTCCACATCGTTAATTGCGCTTAGGGCAGAGCGATGCATGATCCGATTCAATGCAACTTCTTGCTTTGCGTGAATTCCTGGGGTATCAACAAATATTATTTGAGCTTCTTGATCGGTTTTAACGGCTAGTAAGCTATGACGAGTTGTTTGAGGTTTGCGTGATGTAATACTAAGTTTTTGGCCCATGATATGGTTAAGGAGTGTAGATTTTCCCACATTCGGTCGTCCAATGATCGCCACCTGACCGCATCGCGTCACTATTTCATTCATTGGCGTATCTTTATCGCTTCAAGTATCTGCTTAGCCACCAGCTGTTCGGCTTTTCTTCGACTGTCTGCGGTGGCATGGAATTCGCTATCCAGGGGCTCAATCTTACAACTCACCGTGAATGTCCGACTGTGAGCTTCTCCTCTTGTTTTAACCAACTGATAATCAGGCAAGGGGTTGCCCTGACCCTGCAACCACTCCTGAAGAGTGGTTTTGGCATCTTTAATCGACCGTGCACTCATCGCACGCTCCATATTTTCCGAAAACCAATGCAATACGAAATTTCGAGCCTTGATAAAGCCTCCATCTAAATAAATCGCTCCAATCAATGCCTCCAGAGAATCTGCTAGGATTGATTCACGGTTATGCGATCCGGCCTTGATTTCTCCTGAACCTAGTGAAAGGTGCAAACCCAGATTCATTTGCCGAGCTACGCTGGCCAGAGATTCCTTGCGCACCACTTGAGATCTCATCCGACTCAATTCACCCTCACTGGCTGATGGAAGCGTTAGATAAAAATACTCAGCAGTAATTGCGCCAAATATGGAGTCGCCTAGGAATTCCAATCTTTCGTTATTTTTGGTTGCGGCACTGCGATGAGTAAGAGCCCTTTCCAAAATTTTTTCGTCAGTAAAGCGATATTGAAGCTTATCCTCAAGGTTTGAAAAGGCCACAATCACTTTCTCCCTAGTTTTACAGACTGGTTTTAGAACAGAGACTAATCGATATGTGACGGTAAATTCAATCGGGCATAATGATTCAGTGTATCCAACCTGCTCTGGAAAAATTGGGCATACTTAGAAACTCGTCCCAGAACATCCAACGGGCAAACGCTTTCCCGACAATTCTTTGGGCTGGAACCGGCCCCCAAACCCTGCTATCACTAGAATTATCGCGATTGTCTCCCATCATGAAATAATGTCCTTCGGGCACCACTGAAGTATAATTTAGGCTTAATTGAGTCGGAACCAACCTTTTATGGATTGTGTGAGCAGAAACATTGAGAAATTCATTCATAACTACTGAGCGCGAATCCTCCGCCTCGATATCTAGGGCTAGTTGCTTAACTTTTTCACCATTAACATATAAGACACCAGAAATTAAACGAATCTCATCTCCCGGCAACCCTACTAGACGTTTTATAAAATACCGATCCTCATGAGGAGGAAAAAAGACCACAACATCACCACGACGTGGATTTCCAATTTCAAAAAATTTATGACGTAACACCGGCAATCTTAACCCGTAAGTCCATTTATTAACCAATATGAAATCGCCCACTTTCAATGTGGGGACCATAGATTTCGATGGAATTTGAAAAGGTTCAAAAATAAAAGACCTAAGTATCAATACAATTCCGAGAACTGAGGCCAAAGACGCAATGAACTCGATTGGGCCATCTTTGTGTTCAAAAATAAGACGATTAGCCAACCAGCATAAGAAAGAAAAAATAAAAATTGATGTTAGTATCAGCTCAAAATTGAAGTTCATGGTCACCTTTTCTTTTCAAGTTCAGTGTGGTTAAGCATTACGTTTGCAGAACTGCTAAAAATGCTGCCTGAGGAATTTCTACGCTTCCTACTTGTTTCATTCGACGTTTACCTGCCTTCTGTTTCTCTAGCAGTTTCTTCTTTCGAGTGATATCTCCACCATAACATTTGGCTGTGACATTTTTCCGCAAAGCCTTGACGGTAGTCCGAGCTATAATATTTCCTCCTACAGCAGCTTGAATTGCCACATCAAACATCTGGCGCGGTATCAATTCCTTGAGCTTTTCGGACAACTCGCGACCTCTTTTTACAGATTCTCCTCGATGAACGATTGCTGCAAGCGCATCCACTCTTTCGCCATTTATGAGGACATCAAGTTTTACAAGAGGCGCAACTTGAAAATGGGCAAACCCATAGTCAAGTGATGCAAAACCGCGACTCACAGATTTTAAACGATCAAAAAAGTCCATCACAACTTCAGCCATCGGCATTTCATATACTATTGAAACCTGTCCGCCGACAAATTGCATGTCCTTCTGCACCCCTCGTTTTTCAGTGCAAAGGGCAAGCACGTTACCCACATATTCTTTGGGTACCAATATATTGGCTTCACAAATAGGCTCAAGCAATTCGGCCACCTGCCCAATATCTGGAAGTTGAGAGGGATTTGAAATATGTTTTGAATCTCCCTGCGACGTTACCACCTCATAAACAACCGTGGGTGAAGTGGTGATCAAATCCAAATCATGTTCTCGCTCCAAACGCTCCTGGATAATTTCCATATGCAGCATTCCCAAGAAACCACATCGAAATCCAAAACCTAGTGCATCCGAGCTCTCGGGTTCATAGACCAGGGAAGCATCATTTACGGCTAATTTACCAAGTGCCTCACGAAAAAGTTCGAAATCATCAGAATTAACTGGAAACATTCCAGCATATACTTGCGGCTTGATCCTCTGAAAATCGGGCAAAGCAGGCACATCAATATTACTTGATTGAATGAATGTATCCCCCACTGGTGCTCCTTTTATATCCTTTATGCCGGAGATCACATATCCAACCTCGCCTGCTTTGAGTATGCCTGTGTCCAGACTTTTGGGAGTATAAACACCCAGCGCATCAACGCTATGGACCTTCCCAATCGACTTTGCAATGATTTTATCTTTTACTCGGAGTGCGCCTTGTACAACGCGCACTAGTGAAATCACTCCCAAATAATTATCAAACCACGAATCAATGATAAGTGCCTGCAATGGAGAGTCAATCGACCCTGTGGGTGCTGGCACCTTATTCACAATTTGTTCGAGAATCTCTTCAATACCGAATCCGGTTTTGGCGCTACATAGGACAGCATCCTCTGCCGAGATTCCGATTATATCCTCTATCTCATCAGCGACTTTTTCAGGATCTGCTTGTGGCAGATCGATCTTGTTCAGCACAGGCAATACTGCGAGCCCCTGATTGATCGCTTTATAACAGTTAGCTACTGATTGGGCTTCTACTCCCTGTGCCGCATCAATGACTAACAATGCACCCTCACAGGCAGCTAATGAGCGCGAGACTTCATAAGAAAAATCAACGTGCCCCGGAGTGTCTATCAGATTAAGTTGATATCTTTTTCCATCCCTTGCTGCATATTGGAGAGTGACACTCTGCGCTTTGATGGTAATACCACGTTCCCGCTCAATATCCATTGAGTCAAGCACTTGTGTGCTCATCTCGCGCTCTGTCAAACCTCCGCAGATTTGAATGAAACGATCAGCCAAGGTGGACTTGCCGTGATCTATATGGGCAATGATAGAAAAATTACGGATGTATTCCAGATCGGACACAGACTTTCAAACCTCTGCAAAATAACCGGGGGATTCTATCTTATTCCGGCTCTCAACTCCATGACGCGAGGGCAGAAACGCCCCTGAAGTTACGCCGATAATTCCCAAAGATTATTTCCCAGCAATTTGGATCGTTCTAAAGATCGCTCGGCCTTGCCTGAAAAATCTTAACGGTATGGGGACGTTCTCTGGTAGTTTTCTCACCACTCTTTTATATTCACTACTGTCCCTAATGCGAACACGCCCCAATTGAACGATTATATCACCACGTAGCAGGCCAGCTTTTTCAGCTGCAGATCTCGGAGAGACTTGACTTATGGCAGCACCGTCCTGCTGCATTGGGTCTTGATTTACCCCATCATTCGTATCTCTAACCACAAGACCCAATCGATCACCACCATCTTGCCGTGATCGCGTTCCCCCAGAATCTGCTAACGCAGAAACAGTGACGGTCAAGGTTTTTTGTGATCCATCCCTGTAAATCTTTACTGGTACGCTTTCCCCGGGTTTGACACCGCCAACAGCGGGAGGGAGATCGCCTGAATCAATAATCGCTTTTCCATTGAAAGTAATGATTACATCGCCCGGTATTATTCCACCTTCATCAGCGGGACTACCATTTTCTACTGCACTAATCAGTGCTCCTCGCGCTTTACTGAGCTTGAGCGCCATAGCTAATTGCTGATTTAAGTCTTGAATAGCAACTCCTAGCCATCCTCTATCAACCCTTCCATTATTTTTTAATTGCTCCACAACATTCAAAGCAACACTAGAGGGGATAGCAAACGACAAGCCAATCGACCCACCTGTCCTGGAGTATATTTGCGAGTTAATACCAACCACTTGGCCCTCGAGATCGAATAAGGGGCCGCCTGAATTGCCGGGGTTTATAGCAACATCGGTCTGAATGAAGGGAACATAGGTCTCATTCCGCTCGGTCGGAATACTGCGGCCTATGGCACTCACGATGCCTGCCGCCACCGAATAATCTAAACCAAAAGGCGACCCGATGGCCAGCACCCATTCGCCCACGCGCAAATCATCGTCATCTGCTAATGTCAAGACCGGAAGATTTTCAGCTTCAATTTTCAGCAACGCCAAATCCGAGCGACGATCAGTGCCTACAATAGAAGCAGCGTATTCTTGTCTATCGGCAAAAGTTACTCTAATTTCGTCGGCGGAATTCACCACATGATGGTTCGTCAATATATATCCATCCTCAGAAATAACAAAACCAGATCCCATAGAATACCGCTGAGGACGATCTTGCTGACTCCTACGCTGTTGCTCCAATAACTCTCTAAATATGTCTGGAAGTTGTCCACGATATGAAGGTAAACCCTGCCTGTCTTGCTCTTTAAAACTTACATTTATCTTCACAACAGCCGAAGAGGCTTCCTCTACTAGGTCTGTAAAATCAGGCAAACGGGCATCGGCTATAAACGGTATCAAACAAACTAATATGGCCGAATAAAATCTGTAAGACATCAATAACAACCTCCTCTGGTCTGGTCACATTTTATACTAGCGGTTTGGGGACTTGAAACGATTTCCACATCATGTCTCGACTAAGTTGTCGACAGTCATCATCATTTTTAACCCAAAGCCGCTAGCGTCAATACGAAAGCGGCTGTCCGCTGGCATGGCAGTGGCGACAGTAAAACTGGTGCTTCGTCTGTACGCTCCTTTCTCTGATTTCGGTTTGGTAGGGCAACAAATCAGCCAATTCGATGGCCTCCAACCATCACTATGTTTTCGACCAAGAAAACTCGCTTTATCGAGCAACCAAAGTAAACTTTACTACTTAAAAACACTCAGATTAACCCGATGCCCCAGTAAAAGTCTGAAAAGGTTTCAAGCGAGTCGATCTATTGGCAAGCTTTCCTAGGAGGGATTCCACCTGACTGCAATCCAAATAAAAGGTAAAGTCGAGAGAAATTAGCAGATTTATCTTAACAGGATGAGCAACATTCGAACCCGAGTTAGCCGCCTTCTTCATAGGATGGATCCATGGGATGAGTGCCATCTTTTTCTTCTATGTTTCTGACCTCATTCAAACTATTACTTGATTTATAAGAATCAATTACTTTTGCCTTTGGTCCTCTATCTCCACTTTGTTTCCGCTCAGCCGCCTTCACTCTTGGAATTTCAGCGCTTACAGTCTGAACGTCAATAGAGGGTTTGAATC
>CAJWMT010000001.1:0-92246 GCA_913044275.1 uncultured Cellvibrionales bacterium | reverse complement strand
CCCGACTTTCAGGACAGAGGGATTGCATCTCGGCTATTGGCATCGATAGAGCAGCAAGCCGCTGATCATGCTGTAGCACAACTATTCGTGCTCACCACGCATGCGACTCACTGGTTTCAGGAGAAAGGTTTTATCGAAACCACTTTTGACGAATTGCCTGAAGACAGAAAGCTTCTTTACAACTACCATAGAAATTCTAAGATCTTGAAAAAAATTCTTTAATCTAAAGCCAATTTACTTTATACGTCTTTCGAATTTGATGTTCTAACCTAAATAGTCTGCCGAGTTTATTACATGGGTAATTAAATACTTAGATAAATGCAAAACTATTTTTGAACCTTCCGAAAATTTACTTTCGACAGCTTTCAACCACTCTGGGATCGCATTTAGTTGGAATGCCCATCAAAAAGATTTGGATATCTGCTTGTTAATACCATAGGGATGCCGAATTTTTCTGCTGATCGTGACTCGAGTGGCCAGAGTCGCACAATATGAATAGAATGGTCGTCCCAGCAGATCTCAAATTTTATTATGCCTCTAAGGTTTGATTCGATCTCAGGTATCAGGTGTTTTTAGCGCAGCAGGAACTGCCGGCAATGCTATCGGAGTAACAATGAAGAATTCTAGTACAGTTTTGATTGATAGAAACCCAGGAAGGAGTTCGCAATCCTTTGGTATAGCGCGCGAGCTAGGCACTGACCTAGAATTAATTCACGAGCCCTCGGTCGGCGTGGTTGGAAATAAGGGCGATTCGCAATGTTACCTCGGTGTAATGCGCAAAGTCAGTATAATTCATGATGCACTGCGAAATCGAGTTGGGACCGGCGCAGGGCAGTTGCGTATGCGTTTGGTTCAGCCCGAGTTTACCGTAGCCACCTCCGACGGAATTCGCAATGGAACAAAGGAGATGCGCTACTCATTGATTGGTCGAGAAGTTACCAATGATGCTTTAACAGAGCATTTGAGTGCGTCCGGCTTAGAGGGCATTATCGCCGTCGTTGCCTGCGACAAGCCGCCAGTCGGTACTTTGTCGGCCATGCTAGAACATAATCGACCGGCGATTATCATGTCAGATGGATCTATAAGGCCCGGGGTTGACTCGGCAACTGGCGAGACCATCGATCTGATAACCGCTTATCAACTAGCGGGCAGTGAAGATGAAGACTTAAAACGTCGGATCGCTCGCGAGGCTTGTCCGGGTTTTGGCAGCTGCGGCGGAATGTTTACTTACAATACGATGCAGACATTTATTGGAGTTGTCGGGATGGAGCCACTGCATATGATTTCTCCGGCTTCACAAGATATCCGTCGCACTAATGAATTCCCTGATCAGTTAATCGATTATCTGCATGGTTTAATAATCAAGAATATTCGACCGCGAGACATTGTTACACGAGATTCCCTCCGCAATGCAATTATCGTCGCGATGTCTGTTGGAGGGTCCACAAATGTGCTGCTGCACGCCCCTGAATTGGCTCGCGCAGCCGGTTATAAAGACTTTTCAAGAGATATTATGAGTCCAGAAGAATTCAACTATCTGTCTGAAAATGTGGTTCCTGTCGTCGTAAATGCGCGACCGTTTGGAGATTACTCAATGGTTGATATCGATAGCAGAGGCGGCATACAGGTTATCGTTAAAGAGTTGCTTGATGCCGGATTACTCAACGGAAACACCTTAACCTGTACCGATGAGACCTTAGCCGAACAGATTGACCGTCTGGCTCCACCAAAACCTGATGGCCATGTGATCTGCACCGCAAAAAAACCATTTAAAGAAACCGGAGGGCTAAGATTACTGGGTGGCAATCTATCACCAGATTTCAGTGCAGTCCTGAAATTGGCAGGCGTTGAGGGAGGGTTAGAAAATAACGTTTTTAGCGGCAAGGCTAAAGTCTTCAACGGCGAACAGGAGCTTTTAAAAGCACTCGATTCATCCAAAGATGTATTTGAAAATTTTGATATGGTCGTAGTACGCTATGAGGGACCTATTGGTGCCCCAGGCATGCCCGAAATGCTTGACTCGACGTCTAGAATTACGGCGTTGTGTCGAGAGAAAAATATCGTTGTTGGACTCATGACGGATGGCCGATTCTCCGGCGGATCCGTAGGTTTGGTCATCGGGCATGTTGGCCCCGAAGCGGCCGCAGGGGGCCCGATCGGCCTCATCGAAAATGGTGATGATATTACGGTTGACCTCAATAATAATGAGTTGAACTGCAAACAGCTGGCAAATGAGGCCGTTTATGAGCATCGGAAATTGCAGTGGGATCGTCTGGTCGACGGCAATAAAGGCATCCACCCCTTCGCTGGCGAAGCTAACACTCGACTGCTAAACCGCATGCGCCGTTCAGCAGTTTCGGCAGTATATGGCGCTGGCATGCATCCCGACAGGACAGTTTGGGTAAAGGATCCTAGAGAGGCAGAGAGGTCCGACTTTGAGCCGCATAATAAATTTAAATAGCTTTAAATTAAGAGGAGCATGTTGTTTTGAACCGATAGGCAAATATAAAAGCGTTCTCTATCAACTTGATATCGAAAAGGAGCTCCAAGAAGTAATCACTCAACTTCACTTTTATCTAGGCTGTCTTTTTCTCCAGCGGAAAAACATAGGAGTTATGTATCAATATTAGAATGAATAGAGCTTGCAGACCACGCCCGTTTTTTTTATACAAATCCGATAAAAAAATTGGCATCCAGACAAAGGTTACAGCTTTAAGCGCAGTTTCCGAAAAGGCAGAGTGTTCTGGATCTAATAAAGTTCTCAGACAGACCAACCATGGACCTAAGTCAAAGACCGATTTCTCAAAAAAAATCTACAAACATCATAAGAAAATAATAAACATCAGAATGATCTAGATCAGGAGGCTTCAGGCTTTGCCGCAACCACGAATCTTTAGTCCAACATCACGCAGTCGCTGCAATCGATTGCCTTCAGTTTCAGCATACTTTATCCACTGTCGAGGATATTTCTTGGCCTTTTTATCCTTCGCTTTTTTTAACGATTTATTAAACGCAGAGATTGCATCATCGAAACAGTTGAGATTAATGAGCGCATTGCCCATTACTAGGAAATTTGAATCCGGTCGCTTAATACCGCCTTTCCTATCCGCCTTCTTGGCCGCTTTATATGCCTCTTTGTCTCTACCTAGGTCCAAATAAATACCAGCCAAGCGCGCATTTAGATTACCATTATCAGCTTTCTTTGCTGCTGACTCCAAAACTTCTACCGCGTTGTTAAGATTGCGAGCCTGATACCAAGCGGTTCCCAAAATCTCCAGATTTTTGAACGATCTCTCTATTATTTTATCAGTCATTCCTTGATCAATAATCTTTGCAGCTCGGTATGGCACCCCGGCCCCGAGATACATGTAGGCCATGCTCATAACCTCGCTCTCTTTATCTAACTCGCCATTCATATAAACCATTTCGGTCGCGACAAGCCGGTCCATTTCTCTTTCCTTTTCGCCATACATACCGCCTAGTTGCTGCCAGTAGGTCCATTTAGGATAATGTTTGACCAGTTTTTCTAATATATTGATCACTGTCCCGTAGTCATTCTTCTCATAATAAAGAACTCTCTGCAAACCCCAATAGCGCTCCTTAGGAAGAATACCTTTTGCTTCTACGTCCCTGATAGCGGTTTCCACCATCTCCAGAGATTCTTTCTTTCTCTCCAATTGATAATATATCTGAGCTAAAAAATATCGCTGATCGGCTCCTATGATAAGGGCCTCTTTGATCCAGTCCTCTAGATATTTAGCTGCGCTAGCATAGTCTTCCTCTGCAGCATACAACTGTCCTAACGTATAAAGTGTATCGAGTCGAACTTCCGGAGGAGTCCCTATGCCATTAACTACTTTCACATAGGAATTTATCGCATTGGGAAAATCATCAAGCGCAAAGTAGATGTAGCCGGAGAATTTCCAAATTTGTGTCTGCTCATAGTCGCTCTTGCAGGTCTTACTACTTGCCTCTATGTCTTTCAAGGCTCGGAGAGAATCGGCCCAGAGTTCCTCTTCCAAAGTTACCTGAATCTTCTCCAAAGCTTTGCCGCATTTTGCTCCAACTGCCTGTCTCTGACGGGTTTTTGCATTCTTATACTTTTTCTCTTTCTTTTCCTCAGCCGCCATAACTGAGCTTCCATATTCCACTCCAGGCAAAAACATCGATGCCAATAATGGGAACAGCATTGAAAAAAGTAGCACCGAGATTCTAATCGAATTCTTGGCGATCATAAGGACTCCTATTTTTGCATCTGGAACGTGAACTTGTATAACACCCCAGGCACTTCCTGAGGAACTCCATCAATCACGCGCGGGTTATACTTAAGTTTATTTGCAGCCTTCAAAGCAGCACGCCCAAAGCCCCACCCTTCTGGGTCTTCTTCTATCATAACAGGGTCTCTCACGCCTCCTGTAGTGGTGATTATCACTTCCACCACAGCATAGCCCTCTTTCCCGCGAGTCTGAGCTCGACGAGGATATTGAGGTTGTGGAACATAAACCGGAATGTAATCTGTATCCCTAGCAAATGTACCCGTGGACAAACTTATCTTACTACCCATGGGCGCAGCAGCCATACTCACCGCATTATCAGGCATCTCAAATTCAATATTATCTTCTGGTATTTCGGGTGGGGGCTCGGGATCATCAGGTTTTTCGATTTCTGCAGTCTTTACATTGGTCGTCATCTCGCGTTCAACATGCAAAAAATCCGCTATCTTTATTGCTTGCTTGGAATCTATTTCCGTATTACCAGAATCAATCAACTTGAACATGACAACAATTAATCCCAACGTGACAAAAAAACCAAGTACCAAAGATGTTCCAAAACGTAATATAGCCATAACTTAAGCTCAGTCATTCTCCACAGAAATCGCTACCGGTGTAATGCCAATCTCGCGCGCTACGTCAGCCACCCTGGCCAACGACTCAATATCCGCCTCGTTGTCAGCTTGGATAACCATACCGCCCTTCGGGTTGTCATTGAACATGCGGGTAAGATTGAGCTTGAGACCCGTGCCCTCAACGCGTTTTTTGTCTATCCAATACTCATTATTCCCACTTACAGCAACCAATATACCAACCTTCTTGTAAGGATCCGAGGTCTTGGTATCAACTTTAGCAATATCAACACCAGGCAACTTAATGAACGTTGCAGTTACAATGAAAAAGATCAACATTATGAATACAACATCTAGCATTGGTGTTAAGTCAATGGCTTGACCCTGATCTTCTGAGGTTTTCGTTCTATTTCGCATGAATACATCTCCCACTCGATGAGTGGCTACTTAATGCTCATCATTGTTCCATATTGAGACTGTTCTCCAACAGGCTCTTTTTTCGTTCTGCATTTTTTTCAACAATTGTAAGGCCGAAAACTCCAGAGAGCGCCGCAACCATTCCTGACATAGTAGGAATGGTTGCCTTTGAAACTCCACCGGCCATAGCTTTAGCATCTCCACCGCCTGTGTATGCCATTACATCGAACACTACAATCATCCCAGTTACAGTTCCTAACAACCCAAACAAAGGGGCCAAAGCCACAAGTGTTTTGATCATCATGACATTCTGATCGATCTTTAGGTCCACTTCAGAGATCAATTTTTCACGCACCTGACGAGCACGCTTTGAAACCCTATCAGACCGAGATCGCCATGTTGTGAGTGCTAATCCAATGTCAGAGGACACTGACCCTCGCAAGTACCAAATTCGTTCAAAAATCAAAGTCCACATGACAAAAAGCAGTACTGCGATAGCCCAAAGCACTTGCCCGCCAGAGTCCATAAACTTATCCATATCGGCCAAAAGATCGCTAAGCAACATTTTAGTTACCCTCGACAGACTCGGCTACAATTCCAGCACTCTGCTCCTCGAGCACATGCAAAATTCGCTGTGCCCGACCATTGACCAACGTATGCAAGAGTACTGTGGGGATCGCCACACAAAGCCCAAGAACGGTGGTCACAAGTGCCTGTGAAATCCCTCCAGCCATGGCTTTCGGATCTCCAGCGCCAAAGAGGGTGATCATTTGGAATGTGAGAATCATCCCAGTTACTGTACCCAATAGCCCCATCAACGGCGCAACCATAGCGATAATCTTCAAAAGATTGAGTCCCGACTCTATCGCTGGACGTTCCTTCAGAACTGCTTCATGCAATTTTAACTCCAAAGACTCCGGATCCAGATTGGGGTTTTCAGATGCCACCTGAAGAACCCGCCCAAGAGGATTATTTGTGTTTGGTTGTTTGTTCTTTAGTTGGGAGCTAACACTAGACGACATCGCAAAAAGCACCGCAAATCTCCATAGCGCGAGAAGAATGGCCACGACGAATACACCGGTAATGACGTACCCCACTATACCTCCAAAATGCCAACGCTCTACCAAAGAAGGGGTGTTTATTAGCGCACGTAATAGACCGCCTCCAAAGGGGCCAGATGGATCTAAGCCTACCTTTGTAAAGCCTGACGTAGCAGACTGAAGGTCCGAAGCACTGGCTTGATGCTTCGAATCGGGTTGGCGAGGAAGCACAGAAACCGCTCCAGAATTAGGATTAAATTCTAGGTAATCTCCTCCTGCCATAAGATTGTAGGTACCCACGCGAACAACTTCCATTTCCCTTTGCTTACCATTAGTCATAGTGACTTGCCTAGAGAACTTTACCACGCGACTGCTCTCAACCATTTCGCGTTGTTGCTCAAACCACAGTTTTTCAATGTCCTCTATTGAAGGCAACCGAGTATCACTACTCATTTTTTCGATCAACTCATCAAGAAACTCTGTCCTTCCAGGTATTTGAGCGCTTACAACCGATTGGTTAAGATTAGCTCGAATGTCCCCAGCAGCACCTGTTAAATGCCCAAAAAGTTCTTTGAGCGAACCGAGTCGCTTATCCAACTGTGTCCTTAGAGCGATAATCTTTTGCTCATTGTCACGTATATTTTGCTCGAGCCTATCGGATCTTCGCTCCTCACTGGTCCGAGTATCCTGGGCTTTTTTTAGCAACCGCGCCTGATCTTTTTTGTCTGAATTAAATTCAGCTTCACGTTGTTTATACTCCTTTGTCTCAGATGCCTGAGATTTTTCGATCATCTGAAGCAACTCATCCAAAGATTTTGCGTTCTCAGCAGCAGAAACGTTGGACACTGCGAATACGAGTGCGAAAGCCCATATAGAAAAGATTTGTATTTTCATTTTGCAATCTCCGGTGTCGTTATCGGCATCTCAATAACATCTTGAGCTTTAATCTTCTGAGCGATTTGAATCGCCTCATCGATTGGCCGACGATATTCTGCACCCAATGTTTCCCATAATCCCGATTCCTTATTCCATGCGCCGGTTTGCGCTTTATCTTTGGTCTGGTATGCAAGAACGACACGCCCAACTCTGAGAAGATCAACCTCGACCTCCGAGCCATTGGCGTTAATATCAATCATATCTCTGTAAGTTTCAATGGATTGGCTATACTCAGACTCTATATCATAGACCTCAAGAATTTGACGAAACTTCTCGGCCGCAGAAAACCTAGCACTATCTACATTAACTGACAAATCATTTACAGCAGACAAACGCTGCTCTTGCTTAAAAGGAAGGTCGAGATTTATAAAGTCTTCCAGACCATCGATCATATTCAACATTAGAGGAGTCACCCCTCGCTCTATTACAGTCGCATTTGCAATCGATGTCTCAAGCTCCGACATCATCTGCTTCTGACTGGCAACTTGGCGTTCCAATTGAGCATTGTAGACACGCAGCGATTCAATCTGTTTGTTGACCTGCTTAAATTCCTGCAACAATCCATCTGTTTGATCGGCAATCCGATCGATCTTCAGTTGTGCTGCAGCACCGGTCTCAACTTTGACTGCTCCTGCCTTGAGCAAGTCCTCCACCTCCGCCGCCTGGAGAAACGAAGTCCCAAGCGTGATACTGAGAATGACAAAACATGTCATAGCTTTTAACGATTGCATTTTCATAATTCCCTCAATGTGGGCTTATACTGTAATATTTTCCAAAGACCCTCTCACCATTTAGCAAGGAAGTCTAGAATTGATCTTACTTCTTCCACAAGATTTTATTTAGCCCGTAAATCAATATGGCGGCGCCAATTGTATGCGATTGTGCAAAGAAACGTAAGACCCCTCTAGCATCTCTTGTCTAGAATGACGAAGTCATAAGAAAAATCCGCCTGACTTTTACCTCCACGCCTATTTTGCTCCACCCATTGCGACCTATCAAAGTTAGGAAAAAAAGTATCCGCTGCGATGTCCCCCTTGACTTCGGTTAAATATATTCTCGAAGCAACTGGCAATGCGGCACGGTATATCATTTCACCGCCGATAACCATCATCTCATTGCGGTCGTTTTGATGGCAAGCATTTTTGGCTAGCAACAAAGCTTCGTCGAAACCATGTGCGACGAGCACCGTATTTGAAGACCATCCGCGATTTCGGGTAACCACAATATTTGTTCGCCCCGGCAGGGGCCTTCCAATCGAATCAAAAGTTTTCCGTCCCATGATAATTGGTTTGCCCATCGTTATGGCTTTAAAATTTTTCAAGTCCTCCGGGAGATACCAAGGCAACTGATTTTCTCGGCCAATTCCGAAATTACTGCTCATGGCCACAACTATTGATACGGTAATCAAACTGCAACCGGGGCCGCGATAGCAGCATATGGCCTATAGCCTAGAAGTTCCAAATCATCGAAAACAAAGTCAAAAATGCTATAAACCCGACGATTGATTTTTAATTCCGGCAATTTGGTGGGTTCTCGGGCCAACTGCTCATCAACCTGCTGAAGATGATTGACATAAACATGTGCATCCCCGAACGTGTGTATAAACTCACCAAGCTTGAAATCACAAACATGCGCAACCATTTGGGTAAGCAGGGCATATGAAGCAATGTTAAAGGGGACGCCCAGAAAAACATCAGCACTGCGCTGATATAGTTGACACGATAATTTTTCCTCACTCACATAAAACTGGAAAATGGTATGGCATGGAGGTAATCCTGCCTTGACCATGACCGGAACGTCTTTCGGGTTCCATGCAGATAAAATATGACGGCGAGAATCGGGGTTAGCTTTTAAACTATCGATTATATTAGCAAGCTGATCGACACCCTCGAAGTTTCGCCATTGTTTTCCATAAACTGGACCGAGACAACCATACTCTTTTGCAAACTCTAGATCATCGGCGATTTTAGTTACAAACTCTGACATCAAATCCTTCCTTTGCGGGGACCCCAATGGATAATCTTCTCGCATGAAATTTTCTCTCAACCAATTCTCAAATGGCCACTCGTTCCAAATGCTTACACCGTTTTCCACCAGATACCTAATATTCGTATCACCTGCTATAAACCAAAGTAACTCATGCGCAATGGACTTGAAATGCACCTTTTTTGTTGTTAACAAAGGAAATCCTTCATTTAAATCGAAGCGCATCTGATACCCAAAAACGCTGATCGTGCCCGTTCCAGTGCGGTCATCTTTTCTGACCCCCTGGTCCAAGATATGGCGCAAGAGTTTATGATATTGTTTCATTGTCTTTCACTGCCATCAGCAGACTCTTCAAAACTTGACCAAACAGTACTTCGCATCAACCACAGCCCACCGATAATCATGGGCACACAGAGCCATTGGCCTTGTGTCATCCAATTAAATAACTCGAATATAGCCTCTGCATCTCGGAACTGAGCATCAGGTTGGCGCACAAATTCGATCAGAAAACGAACTGTACCGTAGAGAAGTAAAAACAACCCGGAGACCTCTCCCTTTAAACGCGGCTTCCGAGCAAACCAGCTCAAGATCAAGAATAGCAAGATTCCCTCTCCCAACGCCTCATAAAGCTGAGAGGGATGCCTGGGAGTTTTGGTTGGATCAGCTGGGAAAATCATTGCCCAAGGAACATCGCTAGCACGTCCCCAAAGCTCCTGATTTACGAAATTAGCCAGCCTACCATACAGAAGACCTGTCGGAACCAAAGGCGCAATAAAGTCCGTTAAAGACAAAAATGGGATCTGGAGCTTTTTTGCTACCATAGAAGTTGAGACTAAGACACCGATGAGCCCCCCATGAAAGGACATTCCTCCCTCCCACAATCTAAAAACTAGTGTAGGGTCTGCAACCCAATGATCCAAACTATAAAAAATCATATAACCAATGCGACCCCCCAGAATGACGCCCCACATACCATACAGCATTAAATCCTCTATTTGACCCTGTTTCACAGGTGCCCAATCTTTATCGCTATGCCGAATAGCCAAAATCCACGCAGTTGCAAATGCTAAAAGATAGGAAACCGAATACCATTGAATTTGAAGAGGACCGAAGACCATGTCGTTAAAATGAAAAGGACCGAAAGAGATGGCTGTTGGATCAATATCAGGGTAAGTTATCATTAGGGTCCGACTCTAAATTCGTGCATGCTAGATAATAGCGTGTTCTCGGTTAACCAACTAGTGAAGATGTGCAGACAAATAAAAAAACTTGAGCCTATGTTATGTGTCTAATCGCTTTCGCTTTCCAAATGAAGTCAGATTTGCCCTTAGTAGTTACTGCAAATCGTGACGAATTTTATTCGAGACCCGCTATGCCAATGCATTGGTGGCCTTCACAAGATATTTTGGCAGGCAAAGATCTTCAGGCTGGAGGAACGTGGCTTGGGTTGTCGCGTAGCGGCAGATTTGCCGCCGTTACTAATTTACGATCCGCGACCGTTAATGCTAAAGCGCTTTCCCGAGGTTCGTTAGTCACTGATTTCTTATTCTCCGCGGAACCCGCAAAAAAGTGGTTAACGACCATCTTTCCGGCGGTTAAAAACTATATGGGATTTAACTTATTGCTTTTCGATGGTGATGAGCTCATTTTATTCAACAGCAGGAACGGCATAACAAAAATTTTGGAGCCCGGCATATATGCGTTTAGCAATGCAGATCCAGACATACTTTGGCCCAAAGTGCGATCTGCGAAAGCAAGTCTGAGCAAATATCTTCTCGGATCATATAATGGTAACGTACAACTCGAAAAGTTATCCGCTTTGCTATCAAGCCGCAAAATTTACGAGGTCCAGCGTGCGTCTGATACAGGGTTGTCTCTCGAACTGGAGAAATTATTGTCCGCTTCGTTCATTGTATCTGAAAACTATGGCACTAGAAGCTGCACCGCAGTTATAGCTGCGAGGAAAAACATCGCGGTGATGGAGAGTTGTTATCGAAGGGGTGTTCTGGAACAAACGAATAAGTTCTTTTATGAACTCTAAACCACTAGTGCCCCAAAGAAAGCTAACGAGAGCTTGCAAAACGCGCAGTCAAGCACTAACCGAAAAATCTCAAACCTTTTAATAGCTTTAAAATCCCGGCAATCATCTCAGAAATCGAAAATATAAGTTTAGGAGTTTATCGCGATCGTTGCATATGACTATTTTTCAAATAAAACTCCTTTAAGGCAGCCCTGTACACACCCTTTTTAAAAGCCACAACCGAGTTGAGAGGATGCCAGAAAGTTACCCACCTCCAATCATCAAATTCTGGTTCTCGCGTTACGTCAAAACGAATTTTTTCTTCATTCGATGTAAGCTTCAAAAAAAACCATTTTTGTTTTTGCCCTATGCAGACATCACTCCCTTTATTGCGTCTCAAATTCGGCGGGATCTTGTATCTTAACCAGCGTCGAGTACTCTGGATCACAGAAACGTCTTCAGCTGTCAATCCAATTTCTTCGTAGAGTTCTCTATACAAAGCCTGTTCAACCGATTCTTTATAATCAACTCCCCCCTGAGGAAATTGCCAAGCGCTTTGACCTATTCGCTTGGCCCAAAATACTCTTCCCATGCCATCGCCCAAAACGATAGCTACATTAGATCTGAAACCATCTTTATCTAGCAAAACAATCTCCAAAGGTCCTATTGGTTTTCAAAAACGACTGAAATAAGGTGGCAAGCTAAAGCAATTTTCTATTGAGTGGTAATCGTATCATCTCTAAGATTGCAATCCTCATGATTTTTTAGGCCCATGCGATGGCTTTAGCTCTCTTCGATCTTGACAACACTCTGCTCGCGGGTGACAGTGATCACAGCTGGGGCGAGTTCTTAGTTGCCAATGGACATGTTGATTCAAGCGAGTATAAAAAGAAAAATGACGAGTTCTATCACGAGTATATTAATAGAAAACTGGATATTTATGCTTACCTTGATTTCTCCCTCAATATTTTAGCAAAAATACCTATGGCCGAATTGCAAAGACTGAGAGCAACCTTCATGCAGCAATACATAGCTCCCATTTTACTGCCCAAAGCGAGAGAATTGCTCAAAAAACACCGAGACGCCGATGACCATATTCTGATAATTACCTCTACAAATCGTTTTATCGTAGAACCGATCTGCAAAGCATTTGGTGTTAAAGATGTTCTTGCCACAGAGCTCGAAAAAAAGGATGGCAAGTTCACAGGAAGGGTCAAAGGAATTCCCGCTTTTGGGGAAGGTAAAATACATCACTTGCACGCCTGGATGAAGAACAAAAACTGCACCCTAAAGCACAGTTCATTTTATACAGACTCTGCAAACGATTTGCCGCTCATGCTTAAGGTTGACAATCCAATTGCTGTTGATCCCGACCCAAACCTATTAAACGAGGCAAAAGTTCGGGGTTGGGAGATCATTTCACTCCGAGATTAACTGGATTTATTAAAGATCCGCTTCAACCAACGTGCTGTAATCTTCTGGATCAATAAGATTGTCACATTCTCCGCTATTTGAAAGCTTTAATCTCAAAAACCAGCCGTCGTCAAAGGGAGACTCGTTGACAATTTTTGGGTCGCTTGACAGGGTCGAATTAATTTCTATCACCTCGCCCGACACCGGGGAGCAGATGTCTGTAGCTGCCTTCATTGACTCGACAATTGCTAATTCCATGCCTGATTCAATTATGTCTCCCACTTGGGCTAATTCAACATAAATCAAGTCACCTAGCGCGTCCTGGCCATGATCGGTAATACCAATGATCGCAGAGCCATCTTCTTCGATCTTTATCCACTCATGACTAGAAGAATATTTCAATTCAGAGGGTATTTTCATGTTAATTTCCTAGTCGCTCCCAAAGCTTTTCAAAACTAATTAGTTAGAATCGGACTTATTTTACCCTATTCGCTCAGCCGTTAAGCAATATTTTGTCCCCCAACTTGAGCAGGCTCATGAATGACGTATAATTTTGCATGACAAACAGGGAGAAAATTCATTGTGCGTTAAAAATCGATTTCTGCTGATGCTATCTCTTCTCTTGGTGAAAGAATTAAACCACGCAAATCAAATACATTTAAAAAATGGCGATGTATTGCATGGAAAACTTGTAAATATAAATGAAAGTGGGATTGTCTGGCGTTCTGACACTTTCGGTCTGATTACCATCCCAGTCGAGAACGTACTTGAATCACTGGATGAAAAACCTTTTCAAAAACCAGCCTTAGCACAAAACACCGAACCGTCCGAAAAAAGTCCTCCGTTTTACGAAGGAAGTGTTTCCCTTACTGGATCTGCCTCAAGCGGCAATCAAGAAAGAAAAAACTGGGATTTAGACGCAACTCTACAAAGAACAAAAAACCAACTTCGCCAGATCGGAACTTTCGAGTATGAAAGTCATAGTTTAGACGGGCGTCAAGCAGAAAATAGTTTTGACGTAGCCTATACAACAGATTGGTTTTTTGAACAACACTGGTTTTGGCGCAACGAAGTCTCGCTGGGCGCAGATGAAAACCGTTCCTTAGACCAGATATTCTCAGTCGGATCAGCATTAGGACGTCAATTTTGGGATGATAAAAACAGTTTGCTATCCACTGAATTTGGGTTGTTATGGATGACAGAAAAACAGATAAACGGGATTGAGAAGGAACATATAACATTAAATTGGTCGGTCGATTATTCCAAAATGTTGTGGAATAAAATAACAGTTTACCATCAGCATGACCTTTGGATATCAGCCCAAGATATTAATGACAATCAAGCTGAAATCGATATTGGCATTAAAATCCCTCTCATAAGAGATCTTTTTACAGAGATAAAATTCGAATGGATCTTCGACAATGAGCCCGCCCTTGGCGCAGATAAGCTAGACAATAAGTACTCTATTGGAATAAATTATGTGTGGTAGCATTTCACAGAGATCTCCGGTTAGTTGACACAGAACACTCATAATTGAAACGGTTTAACAACGCCATAAGAAAATAATAGTTGGTTTTGACTCATAAAATATTAAAATTTTCGTAAAAAACACCTGAAATTAAGGTTAGAATGAGGTTTTTTAAAAAAAAAGCGCAAAACATTAGCATCTGGGAAAAAAAAACAATAGACTGACTACGTCGACTTTTGCCTACGACGCGATTTGTGTTGGTAAAAGTTGCGTGCGGCTTTGTGTGAGCGTTTATGTAATAAATTGCAGCAAAGGGTAATGAAATTTTAAAGTGAGGTAGTTATGTCAGGGGAAAGAGTTTCTGGCACTGTGAAGTGGTTTAATGACAGTAAAGGCTTTGGTTTTATCGAACAAGAGGGTGGTGGTGATGTTTTTGTTCACCACAGCGCGATCCAAGCGGAAGGATTCAAGTCATTAAAAGAAGGCCAATCAGTGACCATGGTTGTAACTCAAGGCCAAAAGGGTGCGCAAGCTGAGGATGTAATAGCTGATTAGAGTGTTGCGCTTGCAAGTTACAGATAAGATAAATAAAGTCACAAAGCCCTGATAATAGCATTATCAGGGCTTTTTAATGCAAAAGGAGTCAATAAGGCGTTAAATCCTAGCTACAAAGAATAAGAGCGAACGTCAGAACTGAATCGCTCGCAGACCAAAAGACTATCTATTTAATTTTTGCTTCTTTATATACCACATGCTTACGGACTTTTGGATCGTACTTCTTAATCTCCATCTTTTCGGGCATATTTCTCTTGTTTTTATCGGTCGTGTAGAAATGGCCAGTGCCCGCACTAGAAACTAACCTAATTTTTTCTCTAGAAGATTTAGCCACCTTTAAGATCCTCGTACATTAGTAAATGCTATTGACTACTATATTTTTTGACCGCGAGAGCGCATGACGGCTAAAACTTGATCAATGCCCAACTTATCAATCGTCCTTAAACCCTTGTTAGATAGTCTTATTTTCACAAATCGATTCTCAGTCTCGACCCAAAACCTATGGGTATGTAAGTTAGGTTCGAACCGACGGCGGGTTCTATTTTTGGCATGAGAAACATTATTGCCATACATTGGGCGCTTTCCGGTAACCTGACAAACTCTTGACATACTCCTAACTCCACTTATCGCTATCGCTCATAATCAGCAACATCAAGGTTTCTCGAGGGCTGAAACTAGATAAATTTGCGTTGAGCGGGATTTATAACAAAAATCTCAAATTTAAGCAAACAAAGGGAGCCCCTGCATAGGCTATTTTCAGCTTTAAATGGACTTGTTTATTTGCAAGACATGTATGTTTAAATATGTCTGAATTGTTCTACCGCTGGGATCTAGCAATAGTGAGCACTTCTTTATCAATACATTATGTTTAAATCCATGATATTATGATTCTTTAGGATTCAAATGTGTTGGATCAACAGATGGGTAGCCTCTCAAACAAGCGTATAGTTTTGGGTGTGACGGGCGGCATCGCGGCATACAAAAGCGCTGAGCTCGCAAGGCGTTTAATTGAGATGGGCGCGGAAATCCGCGTGGTCATGACTCCTGCGGCAATGGAGTTTGTTCGTCCACTTACATTCCAAGCGCTTTCGGGCAATCCGGTGTATAGCGCTCTCGTGGACTATGACGCAGAGGCAGGAATGGGACATATAGAGCTTGCCAAGTGGGCAGATCTTTTACTTGTGGCTCCGGCGACTGCTAATACCATTTCGGACCTTGCACAGGGTCGCGCAAATACATTGCTAGGCGCAATTTCTCTAGCAGTTGAAGCCCCAGCAATGGCTGTTCCAGCTATGAATCAAGCCATGTGGCATAATCCAGCCACGATTTCAAATTTAAAAACGCTAGTCGAGCGGGGGGTGGAAATAATTGAACCTGATAGTGGGGTGCAAGCCTGCGGTGACGTAGGTTTGGGCCGTATGCAAGAGCCTATTATGATCGCAGAGCGAGTATCAGCAAAGTTCCGGTCAGAAATTCTGAGGGGTCGAAAATTGGTGATTACTGCAGGACCAACTCGCGAAGCTATAGATCCTGTTAGATATATAAGCAACCACAGCTCCGGCAAAATGGGTTATGCGCTTGCTAGTGCTGCTATTGAAGCTGGCGCCGACGTGACTTTGATTGCAGGGCCCGTCGATATTCCACCCCCCGAAAAATGTTTGCTTGTTCACGTCAAATCTGCAAACGATATGTATCAAGCAGTCAAAGACGCTTGCGCTAATGGAGAAATTTTTATTTCCGCAGCAGCAGTAGGTGATTACCGTTGTGTCAAAATCTCAGAGAAAAAAATCAAAAAGACGAAAAATGTTATTACTATGTCTTTGGAGAGAAACGTTGATATAGTTAGTCGTATTAGCACTCTCAAACCAAATCTTTACGTGGTCGGCTTTGCCGCTGAAACGGAAGACTTAATTGAAAATGCAAAAATTAAGCTCCACCAGAAGAGACTTGATGCAATTATCGCCAACGATGTGTCTCGGCCTGATATCGGTTTTAATGCTGACTATAACGAAGTGTGTTGGATTACAAAAGATGTTGAAAAACATCTTCAAAGAAATAGTAAATCGAAGATTTGCCGAGAGATTATCCAGCTTGTGGCCGCTGCTTTTAACGAGCACGAGGCTGCTAGGATAAGTAAAGAGCAAATCAGTTAAAGGATAGGTAGCAACACGTGCGAATAACAGCTTATTTGAGATCTCTGAAATCAGATCCTTTTATCGTTACTCTTGCCTTAGTAACTGGATTGCTTTTGATTTGGGCGTGTATCTCCCTAAGAGAAGTTATAGTCCTTGATAATCGCAATCAAACCATCAATCAGGAATTTGGAAAAGATCTAGCATACGTAAGCGAGGAAATATCCCAGAGAATTGAATCACAGATGAATCAACTGCAAGCAATCGCAGAACAACAAAATGTGGCACAACATCTTAAAGACTTTGATATTAGTGTATTGAATAACGATGAGACTTTGGCCATCTCAATGATAGAAGTGGCGGATGCAATTTTTTATTTTGACGAAAATCTTGTAAGGCACCAAAACACTCTTAGCTCAGCTGTTTTGCAACTTGCACGCATTAGCATTGACAATCAACGACCCTATATCAGGGCAATTAAGATTGAAGATGAGTGGAAAGTTTTTACTAGTTCCCCGCTATATCATAACGACAAGATAATTGGCCTCGCGCTTCTCAAGCAACCCCTAGATCCATTTACTGAGCCCTTAACGGGTGGGAATTCAGAACAAAGCTTCTTGCACTTAGAGCAGATTGAGGCGAATGATTCCGTTACCAGACTAGCTACGATTGGTGGCGACAATGAATATTCTGTTACCGAAAATGCTGCAAGCTACTCCCAAAAATATGTAATCCAAGGCTCTGACTGGCAGTTGATAGTGGATCCGTCAGCTGAACTTATCGAAAGATTCACATCAAATGAGATCTCGTTCAATTTGACTGCGTTTGCAGCTGTTGTGCTCTGGATTCTATCGCTACTCGCTTTCCAAGTTATGCGAGTAAATCGAGGTGATTCCGAAATTAATATCTTTACGAGTCAATCTCGTGATGTCAGAACCATCCAACTGCCTGCCCAAAAAGAGCATAAAGCCGAGTCAGAATCAGAAGAAGACGGAGTTAACTCCTATAAAAATACTCCTGCAGAGACGACTGAGGCAGATGCCAAAAGTCCAATAAACGCTGATGACGCCATGGAACTTGACGACATATCAGATTTAGACGATCTCGAATTAATGATTACGGATGATGATATTGAATTTCTTGACGAGCACGAGATTGATATCGAGCAAGACTATGAAGAACCTATTTTGGCGGAAAATAACAAATTTGTTGTGCCTGACATCGTATTTCGCGATTACGATATCAGGGGAGTAGCAAATGAGCAGATTACGCCAGAATTTGCCCTCAGATTGGGGAAGACTGTTGGATCTCTAGTATTGCGCAGGGGCAATAATGCGCTTTATCTTGGTCGAGACGGGAGATCTTCTTCTGAAGCATTATCTCTTGCATTGCGAGAGGGCGTTATCTCTACCGGTTGCAATGTTATCGATCTTGGGGAAATTATTACCCCCGCCCTTAATTACGCAATTCATTACTCCGGTCAATCGACCAGCGGCGTTATGGTAACTGCTAGTCATAATCCTGGCAACTTCAATGGTTTTAAAATTATCGTTCAAGGCCAGGTCCTATCTGGCGAAAACTTACAATTGCTCAAGCCGATTATGAGTCTGGATAATTTCACTGAAGGTAAAGGAGAATATTTTTCAAGACTGGTAATACCACAATATGTAAGAGAAATTTTTGAAGACATTGGAATTGTAAAAGAGTTTAAAGTTGTTATTGATGGCGCCAATAGCGTCTCGGGGCCCGTGGCAGTGGAACTCTTTGAAAGTCTTGGATGCCAAGTAATCCCATTATATTGTGATATTGATGGCTCGTTTCCTAACCATGAACCCAATCCCTCAGATGAATTCAATTTAATGGACCTGCGAGCGAGGGTTGCCAGCGAAGATGCTGATCTAGGCTTTGCCTTTGACGGAGATGGCGATCGACTAGTAGTAATATCAAAATCAGGTCACATATGCTGGCCAGACCAATTGATGATGCTATTTGCCACTGATGTCCTTCAAAATGCTGATGGCGCTCCAATTATATATGACGTGAAATCCAGCCAAAATCTGGCAGAAGTAATCCAAAAGCACAAAGGCATCCCAATTCTGTGTAAAACCGGGCATGCTCATGTTAGGGAAGCTGTTCAAGAAAACAACGCGCTTCTTGGTGGCGAATTTAGTGGGCATATTTTTTTCAACGACCGAAGAAAATGCTTTGATGACGGTCTTTATGCGGCGGCGAGGTTACTCGAAATCCTAACAGCAACATACAAATCCCTTGATCAGCTGCTTGACACAATGGATATCAGAGCGTTTACAGGCGAGATACTAATTCCTGTTCAAGACGATAAAAAGTTTGCTCTTATGTCACAAATTGCCAAGGAATGTGAATTTAGAGGCTCGAGAATCAATAGGCTCGATGGGTTACGTGTAGAATATCCTCAAGGATGGGGATTGGTTCGAGCTTCTAATACTTCTCCAAACCTCACCCTTCGCTTTGAAGCCGATGACCACAACGTTTTAGGTCATATCAAACAGACTTTTAAATTTAAATTGTCTAGGTTCATACCCGACATAGAAGAATATCTATGACTAGAAATAAGAATCTCAGCTCAGCACAGCTAGCGGCTCAGATTATCTCAAGCGCACTCCCTTATATTCAGAGCTTCGCTGAAAAAACTTTGGTGATTAAGTATGGAGGCGCCGCGATGGTTGATACGGAGCTTCAAATGAGTTTCGCACGAGATGTTGTTTTACTTCAAGCTGTTGGTATAAAACCGGTTATTGTGCATGGAGGTGGTCCGCAAATTGGAGAGCTACTTAATCGATTAGGAATCGAGTCCAGATTTGTTGATGGAATGCGTGTCACGGATGGGAAAACAATGGACGTTGTTGAAATGGTATTGGGAGCCACAGTTAACAAGCAAATCGTGAACATTATTGCGGAAGCGGGTGGCAATGCATTTGGTGTCACAGGGAAAGACGGACAGCTTATTCGTGCAAAGAAAATGATGGTTACACAAAAAACGGCTGCCATGTCTGTTCCAGAAATAGTCGACATTGGTCACGTCGGGGAGGTGGAAGCTATCGATGCTTCCGTCATCAAAATGCTGCTCGACGCAGGCTATATTCCGGTTGTGGCCCCTATTGGAACCGGTAAAGACGGCACATCATATAATATCAATGCGGACTTAGTTGCGGGTAAGATAGCTTGCGTTCTCCAAGCGGAAAAACTCATCCTAATGACCAATGTACCCGGATTGCTGGATGAAAATCAAAAAGTTCTTTCCGGCCTCAGTGCTGAGCGGGTAGACAGTCTTATAAGCGAAGGGATTGTTCATGGGGGGATGCTGCCTAAAATACGTTGCGCCTTAGAAGCGGTTAAAGCTGGCATCCCAAGTGCACATATCATAGATGGTAGAGTTGACCATGCTTTGCTTCTAGAACTCTTCACTGATGAAGGAGTAGGTACGTTGATTAGCGATCAAACTTCAAAATACTCGGAAACATAACGATGATCTCAAAGAAAGGATCTCGAGCGCAAGAAATTCTCCAAGCATTGGCAAGAATGCTTGAAGTTTCTAAAGGCGGCAGGATCACCACTGCCGCATTGGCTTCTGAGCTTGGCGTTTCTGAGGCAGCACTCTATCGTCATTTTCCAAGCAAAACTCGCATGTTTGAGGGTCTCATTGACTTTATCGAAGTAACAATTTTTGGCCGTGTAACGAGCATCTTGCAAGAGGAGTCAAGCGCTGAGGACATCTGTTATCGTATTCTTACGCTACTGCTGGCTTTTGCTGAAAAAAACCCAGGCATAACACGTATATTAAACGGAGATGCCTTAACGGGCGAAACACAGCAACTCCATCGAAGGGTTGCTCAATTTTACGCTCGACTAGATTCCCAACTTAAACAAGTGTTGCGGGAGAGTCAGGCCAGAGACGGAATCATACTTTCCTTGCCTATAACAACGGCGGTAAATCTCATGCTGTGCGCAACAGAAGGCAAGATTCATCAGTATGTGCGCAGCGATTTTAAAGACCGTCCAAGTGCCTTCTGGCGAGAACAATGGCAACTGATAGCGCAAGGTATATTCAAAAATTAGTCAAACTTTTACGTAATAACTATCTTTTCCCAACTTCTCTTCCGATTTCTACTCTCTAGTACCAAACACTTCGCGATACTTAGTAATAGGTTCGATAAAATCTGACATGTCCGAGGAGGAGCGAAGAAAGTCGAGAATATCGTCTATATCAATGATATTCAAAACAGGAATGCCATGCGATTGCTCAATAAACTCTTTGGCGGGCTTATCCTTTACTGTGCTTTCCTTTCTATCTAAACCAATGATTACTCCAGCTACGACAGCATCTGGATGACTGCTGATCATTTCTATTGCCTGACTGGTAGCAATACCCGCGGTCATTACATCATCAATGATGACCACTTTACCCTGCAGCGGTGATCCTGCTAACACCCCGCCTTCGCCGTGAGTTTTACCCTCTTTACGGTTAAAACAAAAGGGGGTCTTAGTTTGAAAGACATCATTTAACGCAATTGCGGCAGATGCGGCAAGCGGAATTCCTTTATACGCAGGCCCAAATAACATGTCGAAATCCAACCCCGACTCTATTATTGCTTCAGCATAACAACGGCCTATTATGGACATAGTTTCGCCGTTGCAGAAGTTACCTGCATTAAAAAAGTATGGCGAGATTCTCCCCGACTTCAATGTAAATTTCCCAAACGATAATGCATTACAACGGATTGCTTCTCGAATAAAGCCTGCCTGATAATCTCTCATAACGTTATTCCGAAAGCACCATACGCTGTATATCGAGCAAATCCGCAATGCCACATTTGGCCAAGTTGATCATTTGTTTAAGATGATTTTCTGAAAAAGGACTGCCCTCAGCCGTACCCTGCACTTCTATGAACTCCCCATTTTCCGTCATCACCACATTCATGTCTGTCTGAGCATCGCGGTCCTCGGCGTAATCAAGGTCCAACACTGCAACATTCTGAAAGATGCCTACAGAGACTGCGGCTACCATCTTTTGCAGAGGATCACCTTTAATACTTTTTTTCCTTTGGAGCCAGCGCACGGCGTCAACTAGTGCGACGCAGGCTCCGGTGATTGAGGCGGTTCGAGTTCCTCCATCAGCTTGGATAACATCACAATCAACATAAATCGTGTGCTCACTCAATTGTTTGAGGTCCATCGCCGCGCGAAGAGACCTTCCTATCAACCTCTGAATTTCTTGTGTTCTTCCACCCTGTTTTCCTCTGACAGCTTCTCGATGCATTCTCTCTCCTGTTGACCTTGGCAACATCCCGTACTCTGCAGTAACCCAACCCTGGCCCTGGCCTCTCAAAAACCTGGGAACACCCGTTTCAACAGTAGCATTGCAAATGACTTTTGTATTGCCATACTCTATCAAAGCCGACCCTTCAGCATGCGCACTGTATTCTCGGGTGATTTGTACTTTCCGGAGTTGGTTGGGCATTCGCCCGCTTGGACGGCGCATAAAATATTCCTTTTCAAAACTTGCATTATATCCAGTCATCCGAGAATGTAGCGCCTCAATGACGAAATATTTGTTAATATCTACAACATGCTAATCAATTCATCCTAGTTTGCGAGAATACGCTCTAAATTATTATAGAGAGTCGATATGCCACGAAGTATGACCGCTTTTGCCCGAACAACTCAAGACTTTGACTGGGGGAATGTTTCCTGCGAACTTCGCTCCATTAACCATCGGTTTCTTGAGATAAACTTTAAAATGCCTGAAACACTGCGAGAAGTAGAGTTTTCTCTCCGAGAAGCATTGCGAAAAAAACTTGTAAGAGGAAAAGTAGATTGTATTTTTCAAATAACCCATAAAGCACGTTTATCTCCGATCGACATAAATATTGAGCTAGCCGAGAGCTATATTCGAGCTGCAGAAAATGTTGCGTCGAAGATTACAACTCCAGCACCTCTATCTGCGCTTGAGATAATGAGATGGCCAGGAATACTAAAAGAGCCGGCGTCGACGGATATGACATTAGAAACGTCTATAACGGATATATTTAATGTCACCTGCACAAAACTTGTGGCGTGCCGCCAGCGTGAGGGAGATGAGCTTTCCAACACAATTGCTAAAAAGCTTCTTGATATTCAAAAGCAGGTGGCTTTGGTACGAAAAGCCATTCCTGATATATTGACAAGGCAACGTAAACGTTTGAGTGACCGTCTCCTGGAGTATAAAAATGAGCTTGACAACAATAGAGTTGAGCAAGAAATGGTGCTCATTATCAGTCGTGCCGATGTTGAGGAGGAACTAGACAGACTAGAAACTCACGTTAATGAAGCCAAGCGAGTACTCTCAACTGATATACCAATGGGCCGGCGCCTCGATTTTTTAATGCAAGAGCTCAATCGTGAAGCAAATACGCTAGGCTCAAAATCCATATCTGAGATAACTACACAAGCATCTATAGAACTGAAAGTTTTAATAGAGCAAATACGTGAACAAATTCAAAACATCGAGTAAAACTGCTCTCGATAAAACTCTTTGTATGGAATGCATAAAACTCTAATATAGCGTGAGCTTGAAGTTATTGCTTCTTTGTAATGCCAATCCCGCCTTGCTTGGGGGGCTTGTTGTCTGATTGAGGGTAGTTCTGCCGAATGAGTCAAAAAATTTAGGCATTTATTGTACAATTCTGATCTTACAATTATTTTCAGAATTACTCTAAATATTTAATGGTCTCAAGTCGAATTAAACTCATTTAATGTAGACCGAACGTAGAAAGCATTTTAAACAAGATATTATTCAATGCATAAAGGTACTCTTTTCATCATCTCTGCACCTTCAGGCGCTGGAAAAACTAGTCTCATAAGATGCGCCATAAAGGGGCTTGATAATGTCAGTGTTTCTGTTAGTCATACGACTAGATTGCCGCGCCCTAGCGAATCCGACGGCATAAATTATCACTTTATATCACGACTTGAATTTGACTCCATGGCTAAAAGGTCAGAGTTCTTAGAGTATGCTGAAGTTCATGGGAACTACTACGGCACATCTCGCGATAGCGTAGAAAAAATACTTTTGAAAGGTAGAGATATAGTGCTTGAAATTGATTGGCAGGGCGCCAATCAAGTCCGTGGAATTTTCGACAACTGTTGCAGTGTTTTTATCTTGCCCCCATCAAAAGACGAACTGCAACGAAGATTAATTAAGCGAGGCCAAGATAATGAAAATATTATTAAGAAACGTTTATCCGCCGCACAGGAAGAAATGAAGCATTACAAAGAGGCTGACTTCATTATCATAAATGATGATTTCCAAGCAAGCTGTGCTAGATTAAAAGCCATTTTGGAGAAACATACTGAATGCACTGCCACCAATACTGCAGATTCCAAATTTAATGTATTATTGTCTGATTTATTGTCCTAGTGAACTACATTAGTTAAACTACAGGACCGTTGAATTTACATACCTTGGAGACAACATGGCTCGCATTACAGTTGAAGACTGCTTGGAAAACGTTGAGAACCGTTTTGAGTTAGTAATGGTCGGATCTAAGCGTGCTCGACAGCTCGCTGTAGAGGGGCGTGCGGCCCTTTTAGATGAAGAAAACGATAAACCAACAGTCTTAGCACTGAGAGAAATAGCTGAGGGGTTGATTGATGCGAGCATTCTATCCGTGGTAGAACAAGAATTCACTATTGATGAAATTGAAGAAGATCCTATTCCAAAGGAAAATAGTGACGTCTCCGAGCCATTATCCGTAGGGCATACTGACGCGTCCAATCAACCAAATGTTGATGCTCTCCCTGTTGAGCCAATGCTCTCTGGGCAAGGAACTCCTGAATAACTATTGATTTACCCGTGGAGCGGCGTACGTGGCACTTCTGGGCCTAACAGAAAAGCTTAACTACCTCGAAAAACCAAGTCTTGAAAGGGTGGAACGCGCATATAAATATGCGGAGAAACACCATACCGGACAGCTTCGACAAACGGGCGACCTATATATTACGCATCCTCTAGCAGTCGCGAATATCCTAGCTGATATGCAAATGGACTCTGAAGGCCTGATGGCCGCAATTCTGCATGATGTCATAGAGGACACTAGTGTTACCAAGCGCCAAATAACTAGGCGATTTGGTCGCAAGGTGGCTGAACTTGTTGATGGTGTAAGCAAACTTACAGAGATAGAATTTGAATCGAAAGCAGAGCAACAAGCTGAAAGCTTTCAGAAGATGACTCTGGCTATGTCCCAAGATATTAGAGTTCTGCTGATCAAGCTGGCCGATCGGCTACATAACATGCGAACTTTAACAACCTTATCACCCGAAAAAAGACGGCGTGTGGCGCGAGAAACAATTGAAATATACGCGCCCATCGCACAAAGACTAGGAATGGAGCATATTCGGATTGAATTTGAGGAGCTGAGCTTTGCTGCAATGTACCCTTTAAGGCATCGTCGTCTCCGCGAGGCAACAGAAGCCGCCAGACAAAACCGAAAAGCCTTCGTAATAGAAATTCGACAAGCAATTGAACATTGCCTTGTCCAGGAGTCCGTCAAAGCAGTGGTTAAGGGACGCGAGAAACATCTTTGGAGCATTTATCTAAAAATGCGGGAGAAAAAAAAATCCTTCCGTGACCTAATGGATGTATTTGCATTCCGGCTCGTTGTGTCTTCGGTTGATGATTGTTACCGAACTCTCGGACTCATGCACAGCATATTTAAGCCAGTTCCGGGAGAATTCAAGGATTATATTGCCATTCCTAAGGCGAACGGCTATCAATCTTTGCACACAGTGCTCGTTGGAATGCATGGCGTGCTTATTGAGGTGCAAATCCGCACATCAGAAATGGAAATGATGGCGAACTATGGTATTGCTGCCCATGGCGACTACAAGAAAGGCCAACTTAACATTGAAGGAAATCAGCGAATAGCCTCTCGCTGGATCCAAGGCCTCCTAGCTATGCAAAAACAGGCGGGAAACTCTCTTGAATTTTTGGAAAATGTAAAGGCTGATCTTTTCCCTGACGAAGTTTATGTTTTTACTCCAAGAGGGGAAATAATAGAGCTACCCTCTGGCGCCACACCGATTGACTTTGCCTACTCTGTTCATACAGAGCTTGGCAATAGCTGCATTGCTTGCCGCGTTGACGGGCAACTCATCCCGCTCTCAGAAATGCTGCAGAGTGGACAAAAAATAGAAATCATATCAGCTGAAGGCGCTCAACCGAACCCCAATTGGTTAAGCTTTGTCGCGACCGCGAAAGCTCGGAGTGCTATACGACACTTTCTCAAACAACAGGAACATCATGAATCAGTAAACTTAGGGAAAAGACTTTTAGATCAATCACTAAGTAAATTCGGAACTAGTTATAACAAACTTAAAAAATCCGAAATTAAACGAATTTTAAAGAGCTCGGGAGCCTCAACTTTTGAGTACATACTCAAGCAAATCGGGCTTGGTAATCGTGTGCCACTGGCTGTGGCAAATCTGATTGTTCCAACGGATCAAAAACATTCTGAATCAGTGAAAAGATCTCCAGCGCTTCCTTTGGAAGTTGGCTCTCAGAAAGGATTGCTTCTTCAGTATGCTCGCTGTTGTCACCCGATTCCTGGCGATCCCATACTCGGACATTTGAGCCCAGGAAAAGGGTTGGTTGTGCATCTCGAATCCTGCCGAAATCTTAGCGAGATTCGATCAAATCCCGAATTGTGTACCTCTATGACGTGGTCAGAAAATGTTAGTGGTCAATTTCCGGTAGCCTTAAAGGTGGAAATAACACCCGAACGAGGATTTATTGCCGCGCTGGCATCACGCATTACCGAGCAAGAGGCAACCATCGAAAAAATTACCACTTCAGACAAAGATGCGTTCACCAGTGTCGTTGACATGGTCCTTTCAGTGCGCGATCGGATCCACTTGGCTGAGACTCTCCGGCGGGTCCGAAGCCTAACACCAGTAAGACGACTATATCGCATAAAGAACTAGCAATACCGAAAAACAATGGAGTTGCGAAAGATGCAAAAAAAAGAGGCTATCAACAGTGAATTAGCTCCCAAAGCCATTGGAACATACTCTCAAGCAATTAAGATAAATGATACGGTCTTTCTTTCAGGTCAAGTCCCCTTAGAGCCTAAGACCATGCAACTTGTGAGTGGACCTGTCGAGATTCATGTGCATCAAGTGTTTCATAACCTTAGCGCTGTATGCAAAGCGTCCGGAGGAAACCTTTGTGATATCGTTAAGTTAAATGTTTTTTTACGCGATCTAAAGCACTTTGAAATCGTTAACCGAATCATGGCAGAATATTTTGATGAGCCATATCCAGCGCGAGCTGTGGTTGAAGTAAACGCTCTTCCTCGCGATGCAATTATTGAAATGGATGGTATTATGATCACTTAAAATTTTCTAGCATTGCGCAATAACCCTCTTTGTAAGAGGGAAATAAAAACTTGAATTCACTACCCAAAAGCCGCTCGTTTCTGCAACGCCGTCCAGACTGTGTTGATTTAGCCGTTTCTTCCAGCTTCACATCAAGTTTTAATGACAACCATCGCCTGAGATCAAATTGTTTCACAGGCTCACAGTCCGTACCGAGATATAGCTCATGCAGAATATGCCCCCTAAGATGCAAGTCCACAAAATGGCAAAAAACCGCTGCGCAGTCGTCACTATGAATCCGATTGGTCCATTGGCATTGATCCCTCTTGCTTTGCTCTCTGGCTGCTACTTGATGAAGAAGATGGTTTTTCCCCGGACCATAAATCCCAGAAAACCTAAGTATGAGCTTACTGCAAGACAGTTTTGTTATTATGTTTTCTGCCTCCAGCATTATTTGCCCATTATAGGTTTTTGGACTTACTGGAGATAACTCATCGACCCATTCACCAGATTCCTGCCCATAAACGCTTGTACTTGAGGTCCAAACTACTAGACCAGGTGGTTTCTTTGACGCGTTGACAGCCCTCAACAAGTTCTTTGCAGCGGCTATATATGCAGCGCGGTAAGCACTTTCGGTATAAGCATCGGGAGTTATGGTCACAATAACGATTTGGAAACCCATATCCATTACATACTTTATGTGCTCAAAATTCGTAAGATCGGCGCGCAGAGGTTTTATAAAATCTGGCAGTCCCTCAGGGTTTCGTCTTAGACCATAACAAATATAGTTAGGATTCAACCTAGCCGCGGTTCTAGTTCCGAGATCCCCGCATCCGGCCAGTAATATATTTACAGGAAGTTTCTGAGTAGAGGCAAATTGGGTATTATCATTTTGCTCATTCTCATGGCTATTCATAATAACGATGCACGAAGACTCTTTTAATAAGGTAAATGGAATCTGTTAACTCAGCAGGAGCACCGCACCAGCGAACCCTAAGTTTATGTTAACATAAAGTCAACCCATTCTGGGGGGCTCAAAGCCCAACAAAACTGGCTTTTTTCAGGGGTATTCTACAAAATTACTACAAATGGACTTGTTGCGTAGGGCTATCGTTTTACCTATGCTAAATCAACAATTGTGATTGTAAAACATAATGCTCCAAAATTCAGTCCGTCAAGCTAAAATCACAGATCTGCGAGGAGTCGGTCCTAAGCTTGAAAAAAAGCTGTTTAAACTCGGAATTAAAAAGGTTTTGGATCTGCTATTCCACCTGCCGATCAGATATATCGACAAAACAAAGATCACTCCAATTGGTGCTCTTCAACCACAAACCCAAGCGCAAATAGAGGGTGAAATAAGAGGATGTGATGTCGTATTTGGCAAGAGACGCAGCCTTATTTGTCGAATCCAAGACCAAACTGGCACAACCACATTACGTTTCTTTCACTTTAGCCGCGCCCAGAGAGCACGTTTGCAATCAGGCGTTCGACTGCGTTGCTTTGGCGAGATTCGCTCAGGTCCATCGGGTTTGGAATTGTATCACCCCGAATACCAAATCATTGATAACCTGAGTGACTCAGCATTAGAGCAACGGCTCACGCCAATTTACCCCTCTACTGAAGGCCTCACTCAGCATCGTATCAGGAATCTCTGTGAGCAAGCCCTAAACCATCTCTGTCCAGACAGTATTGATGAGGTAATAAAAGATAATATTGGTCTAAAGTTCTCGCTCTTTGACGCTTTGGTGTTCGTCCATCGACCACCCACAGGCGCTTCTCTAGATATGCTGGATAAGGGCATGCACCCTGCCCAGCAATGCTTGGCATTCGAAGAATTAATTGCCCACCACTTGAGTATGAGGAGACTCCGTCAACAGGCCCAAAAGCAGCCAGCACCAAAATTACTTTTTGATAAAAACGTTCAAGCAAAGTTTTTGGACAATCTGATGTTTTCACTTACAGCGGCACAAAGCCGAGTAAGCGAAACTATCTGCGCAGATCTTAATAGCAGGGTACCTATGCTCAGGCTAATCCAAGGCGATGTGGGATCAGGTAAAACTGTAGTTGCAGCGTTAGCTGCAATACAAGCCATTGCTAACGGTTATCAAGTGGTTCTAATGGCGCCAACAGAGATTCTTTCCGATCAGCATCGTATTAATTTTGAAAATTGGATGTCTCCATTAAATATCGATGTTGCTCTATTGACAAGCAATATTAAAGGCAAGGCTCGAGAGAGAGTTTTGGATTCTATAGCGAAGGGCTTATCCCAGATGGTAATTGGAACGCATGCTCTTTTCCAAGAGGGGGTAGACTTTAACAAACTTGGACTTACTATCGTGGATGAACAACATAGATTTGGTGTACACCAGAGGCTCGCTTTGAGAAAAAAAGGAGCAATCACCAATATGTCATCCGGTGCCAATGGCATTTTGCCGCATCAATTGATAATGACTGCGACTCCAATACCTCGAACCTTAGCTATGACTGCCTATGCTGACCTAGACTGCTCCATAATAGATGAACTCCCCAGCGGTCGAAAGCTTGTGGAGACCAGTGTTATCTCCAGCTTAAGACGAAATGATGTTGTTCAGCGTGTTAAAAAAGCCTGTGAAGATGGTCGTCAAGCATACTGGGTCTGCACCTTAATTGAAGAATCTGAGGTGTTTGAGGCTGAAGCTGCGGAAGCAATAGCCAAAGAACTTAGAATAGTTCTCCCAAAACTTTCCATCGGTCTAATCCATGGTCGTTTAAAAGCAGGGGAAAAGATCTCAATTATGGAACAGTTTAAATCAAAAAAAATTCATCTCTTAGTGGCTACCACTGTCATTGAGGTAGGGGTTGACGTTTCGAATGCAAGTCTAATGATCATTGAAAACTCCGAACGTTTAGGACTCTCACAACTTCACCAACTTCGAGGACGAGTTGGTCGGGGATCTGACCAAAGTTACTGCGTTCTCTTATACAATTCAAACTTGTCACACAAAAGTAAAGAACGCCTGAAGATTATGAGAGAAACGTCAGATGGCTTTGAACTTGCCGAGAGAGATCTTGAAATGCGCGGTCCCGGGGAGATCTTGGGTGCCCGTCAGACTGGGGATATCCAATTCCGAGTCGCGAACCTGATAAGGGACGCTCATTTGATCCCGAGAGTTAAGGACGCGGCGCAATCGATCTTGAATAGTAATCCCGATGCTGCTCAGCAACTGATAGATCGTTGGTTAAACGGTAATGATCAGTTAGCACATGCTTAGGCTCCGAAATTCGGCCAATAAGAGCAGAAGGATAGTTATTGAGAACGATTACTTACGTTAGTTTTACAAGGCGGCAATGCTAAAATTCCCTTGATTGAGTTAGAAAGTTACCCCCGAGTGAGGGAAATGATAAAATCGGATCAAAATAGATAAAGTTTATCGTAGAGCTACGTTATGGAAAATGACGATACCAGCGACATCGTTACCGATTACATAAAAGATCGACCACTCATTTCATTCGCTTCTTCTGAACATTCTTTGATACTCCGATTCCTGATAACGATCTTTGAACATTTTTTTGGTTGGAGAAAGATTGAATCTATTTATCATCAAGTGAAACCAACTCCGTTTTCTATCGAAACCTTTGTGAAAAACGCGTTCCAAGTCGCCCAAATCGATCACCAATTCAATGAAAAACAGCTACGTAAAATTCCAGACTCGGGGCCACTTGTATTCGTTGCAAATCATCCTTTTGGGGTAATAGATGGCATAGCCCTTTGCGATCTAGCAGTTCGAACGCGAGGCGATTTCCGGATTCTAATTCATGCAATAATGTGTCAAGATGAAGATCTTGCTCGTCATTTTCTGCCTATTGATTTTAGCAAGACCAAGGCAGCAACCCGAAACAATATAAGATCGAAGAGAATCGCAAAAAAAGCGCTTGAGGAGGGCATTCCACTCTTAATTTTTCCTTCAGGTTTTGTATCTACCGCAGACAGGTTTGGCCTTGGGCACGTGGAGGAGGCTCCATGGACAACCTTTGCCGCCAAAATGATTCGCGACGCAAAGGCAACGGTTGTGCCCGTCTATTTTGAAGGCCAAAACAGTCGGATTTTTCACGTCGCCTCGCACTTTTCCGAAGCGCTGCGCTCCCTAGCTCTTCTTAATGAGGTAACAAAGCGTTTTAACGCGCCCGTTTTCACCAAAATAGGAGAACCTCTTTTATGGGAAAAACTCGACCCCATTGGGGATCGTAAAACACTGACACAATTCCTTTATTATGAGGTGCAAAAATTGAAGCCCCAATAACTTTTTATAACCACGCGAGAAAAAGATCTTTGGGGCAGCGACTAATCATTGCTCGCGTAGCGATTTATAATAGTCTTTCCTAAAGCCATTTGATGGACTTGATCTGGCCCATCAGCCTGACGACACCACCGAGCATAGTTGAAGGCCTCGGCCATAAAATAGTCCTGAGATAACCCTCCCGCCCCATGCAACTGCATACATCTATCAATTATTTTCTGCACCATCAGCGGAATACTAGTTTTTGTGGCTGCAATCATATCAATGGAGGACTGTACTCCAACCGTATCAATCTGAGCGCTAGTTTTGAGCACCAACAACCTGGCCATCTCAATCTCACAGAAGCTTTTGGATATTTCTTCACGAATTGACTGATGCTTGCTAAGGAGTCTACCGAAAGTTCGTCGAGTCTCTGCTCGTTTGCAAGCAAGCTCCAGAGCTCTTTGGGCCGAGCCTATAAGTCGCATGCAGTGGTGCATTCGACCAGGGCCCAAACGCCCTTGAGCTATCTCAAATCCTCTCCCCTCTCCAAGAAGCACATTCGTTAGTGGCACTCGGACATTATCAAAAGACATCTCTGCATGTCCTATCGGAGCATCGTCGAATCCTAAGGTTGTTAGCGGCCGCTTGATTGAAACGCCAAGCGTATTCTTGGGAACCAGAATTTGGGTTTGTTGCAAATGTCTATCAGGGTTTTGAGGATCCGATTTACCCATGACAATAAAAATTTTCGTCCGATGATTCATGGCTCCCGTGATGAACCACTTCCTGCCATTTAAAACCCATTCATCCTCATCCCGCTCGATTGCAAGCTCAATATTAGTAGCATCGCTTGAAGCAACCTGCGGCTCCGTCATTGCATAAGACGACCGGATTTTCCCTTGCAACAAGGGGGTAAGCCACTCTTTTCGCTGATCATCGGTCCCATAATTCATCAAGACTTCCATGTTTCCGGTATCTGGCGCATTACAGTTAAAAACCTCCGCAGACCAAAGCACGCGCCCCATGGTTTCAGCAAGAGGCGCGTAATCGAAATATGATAACCCTCCATGATCACAGTACTGTTTGTGCTCTTTGGGAACAAAGAGGTTCCAGAGTCCTGCATCAACAGCCTTTCTTTTGAGTTCGTCCATCAGTGGGATTGGAGCGAAACGATCTTCAGCCTCCTCTATTTGCCGAGCGTAAAGCTTCTCATTTGGATAAATATTTTCATTCATAAAGTGCCTGAGTCTTTCCTGAAGCTCGAGCGACTCTTTGCCGAAGGTATACATCATAATTTTGGGTCCCTCCAAAAGGGTATCGGATTCTGTATAATTAGAAGAAGCTAACACATAACTTTGATAAGTTTACCTGCGTCTACAATTGACTTTTTCACAATCAAACAATTGTTGCCGCCAACTCACCGCTTTCATATCGTTTTGTCATAGCATCCATAGGAAGAGTTCTTATGTGGTCCGCATGCCCGGCAGTACCGAATGCTTCATAGCGCTCTACGCAGATATCGTGCATAGCAGTTATTGAGTGCTTTAAATATGCTCTTGGATCAAACTCAGCTGGATTTTCAACCAAAAATCGTCTGATCGCACCGGTTGAAGCGAGACGTAAATCAGTATCAATATTGATTTTTCTTACCCCATGCTTGATTCCCTCACATATTTGCTCTATCGGAACACCATAGGTTTCCGGAATATGGCCTCCGTATTTATTAATGGTTGCCAACCAATCCTGGGGCACTGACGATGAGCCATGCATGACTAAATGAGTACTTGGAATACGCTCGTGAATAGCCTTGATTCGATCTATGGCGAGAATGTCACCGGTTGGTGGTCGACTAAATTTATAAGCTCCATGAGAAGTCCCACAAGCAATTGCTAAAGCATCCACATCAGTCTGGGCAACAAAATCTACTGCTTCCTCTGGATCGGTAAGCATTTGATCAATTGTAAGCTCGCCCTCGGCTCCAATTCCATCTTCCTCTCCTGCCTGGCCCGTTTCTAGGGACCCCAAACATCCAAGCTCCCCTTCGACTGAGACACCGCAAGCATGAGCTATATCGACTGCTGCACGGGTCACATTCACATTGTAGTCGTAATCGGCTGGTGTTTTGCCATCTTCTTCTAGCGAGCCATCCATCATAACGGAGGAGAACCCCAACTGGATAGAACGCTGACAAACAGCAACACTGGTACCATGATCCTGGTGCATACAAATAGGTATTTGCGGCCATTCTTCTATAGCTGCTACGATCAATTGCCTTAGAAAAGGTGCCCCGGCATATTTTCTTGCTCCTGCAGAGGCCTGCAAAATAACAGGGCTTGAAGTTAGCTCTGCCGCAGTCATTATTGCCCGAATTTGCTCTAAATTATTAACATTAAAAGCGGGAACACCATAATTATTTTCCGCCGCATGATCTAAAAGCTGTCTAAGTGAAATAAGCGCCATAAATCTCTCCAATGAATATTTGTCTATCTTAAGTCAACCACCAACGGCTCTGCGTTTTAGTATCTCAACACCCGGCAATTCTTTACCTTGCAAAGATTCTAAAAAAGCTCCCCCGCCCGTAGAGATGTATGATATTTCGTCGCCCACCCCGTATTTTTCCACGGCAGCAATGGTATCTCCACCCCCTGCAATCGAAAACCCGTTGTGTTGTCCGATTGCCAACGCCAGAGTCTGAGTTGCCATACCAAACTGCTCGTACTCAAACACTCCAAGGGGACCATTCCAAACAATGGTACCCATTTTTCCAATTAAACTGGCCAAATAATTTGCCGAATCCGGCCCAACATCAAGGATCATTTCGTCCGGCATTACCTTGTCGACCGGCCTTACGGTTGCCTCACTGGACTCTGATAGCGCCCTCCCCACAACTACATCTACAGGTAGTGGTATATCAACCTTAGTCATTAGCTTTCGGGCCGAAGAAATGAGTTCCTCCTCAAAGAGTGACTTACCTACCGAGATCCCAGTAGCAGCTAGGAATGTATTCAGAATTCCTCCCCCAATCACTAATTGGTCTACTTGAGTCGATAGACGCTCCAAGAGCTGCAGTTTACCAGAGACCTTTGAACCTCCGACAATCGCCATTATAGGTTTCGCGGGAGTTTTCAATGCTTGTGTTAAAGCCTCTAGTTCATTGATTAATAGTGGCCCGGCGCAAGCCATGGTTGCATATTGTGCTACGCCATGAGTGGAAGCATGAGCGCGGTGGGCTGTGCCAAAGGCGTCCATTACAAAAATGTCGCATAGATTTGCATAAGCTTGAGCTAACGATTCATCATTAGCTCTCTCTCCCTGATTAAACCGCACGTTTTCTAACAACGAGATCTCTCCGAAATCATTTTTTCCTTCATCCCTCCAATTTTTGATCAGGCTAACGTCCTTTCCGAGTTCCGATCCGAGCCTGTTTGCAACCGGCTCAAGAGAAAAATCGCGGTCGAATTGACCCTCCATTGGACGACCCAAATGTGACATTAGGATAATAGAGGCCCCTTCCGATAAGGCAAATTGGATCGTAGGGATAATAGCAAGGATCCGAGCATCACTCGTAACATTGCCGTCAATGATTGGCACATTGAGATCCGCTCGAATCAGCAAACGTTTCCCAGTCAAATTTAGACTAGTCATTTTCAAAAGATCCACTAGCCTGATTCCTTCCGATTATTAATTCTCAATGGGGAATTAGACCAATGCAGCAGAGTATCAAGCATACGGTTTGCATAACCCCATTCGTTATCGAACCAAATAAGAACTTTTGCGAGCTTTTTCTGAGAAACTCTAGTTTGACTGGCATCCACAATTCCACTTCGGGAATCATGATTAAAATCACACGAAGCTAGGGGCTCCTCTGAGTAACCCAATATGTCTTCGAGAGATTCGGAAGCTGCTTTTGCTAGGCATTCATTGATTTGCTTCGCATCAATGTCAGTGTTGAGCATAACTGACAAATCTATGCAAGACACATTGATTGTGGGTACACGCATCGCTTGAGCCTCAAAATATCCCTCTAGGTGGGGCATCAATCGACCAATACCTAGCGCCAAACCAGTTTCTACTGGAATAATGGACTGCATTGCCGCACGAGTTTTCCTCAAATCATTGTGATGAAAAGCATCTATAACGGGCTGGTCATTCATCGCTGAATGGATTGTGGTGATGACCCCACCTCCAACACCGAATGTTTCATCCAGAACGTGAATTACAGGAACAACCGCATTAGTGGTGCAAGAGGCAGCAGAAATAATCGTTTCAGAACCATTTAATTCGTTTTGATTAACCCCGAAAACGATTGTCTGATCAACATCAGGTTGCGCTGGTTGAGAAAAGAGAACTCGCTGAGCCCCACTTTGAATATGCTGCTCGGCTGAACGCCTGTCACTAAACGTGCCACTGCATTCCAATACAACATCCACGTCGAGATCCCGCCAAGGCAAACCCAATATGTCTTCAACCGCCAATAGATCAATAGAATCTCCATTAATTCGGAGGCTCAGGCCTTGCAACCCGACCGTCCCGGGGAACCGGCCATGGGTGGAATCATAACGGGTAAGGTATGCAATCGTTTTAGCATCTGCCGGTTCATTTATAGCCACGACTTGAAGAATTTCTCGAGCCTTCGATTCATAGACAGCCCTTAAGAACGAGCGCCCAATTCGACCGTAACCATTAATTGCTATGCGCAACATTAGTCGATCACTTCAAGCAACGCTTGAACGACATTATCAACTGTGAATCCAAAGGTATGCATAAGGTCGTCTCCAGGTGCAGACTCTCCGAAGTTGTGCATTCCCACCACACGACCGTCAAGCCCTACATATTTTCGCCAATAATCCACATGCGATGCTTCAACAGCGACTCTAGCACGCAGTGCGGACGGCAGCACTTTTTCACGGTATGTTTCATCTTGAGCATCAAATAATTCGGCGCAGGGCATAGAAACAACTCTTACCTGAATTCCTCTATCGCTGGCAACACTGGCTGATCTGACCGCTAAATCAACCTCTGAACCAGAGGCAATAATAATTGCCTGGGGTCTAGAACAATCCACCAAAATATAGCCTCCGCGCTGAATATTCATTACTTGCTCATTGGATCGCGCCATTGGCACTAGGGCCTGGCGACTAAAAACCAATGCACTAGGGCCACTGTTCCTCTCAATGGCACTCTTCCAACAAACGGCTGATTCAACTGTGTCGCAAGGTCGCCATGTGCAAAGATTTGGCGTTCCCCGCAAGACCATCAACTGTTCTATGGGTTGATGTGTCGGCCCATCTTCCCCCAAACCAATAGAGTCATGTGTATAAATAAATATGCTCTGCACTCTCATAAGAGCTGCCATCCGCACGGCGTTACGCGCATAATCCATGAATGTCAAAAACGTGGCTCCATAATTTATAAAACCACCATGAAGTGCAATTCCATTCATGATGGCGCTCATACCGAACTCACGCACGCCATAGTATATGTAGTTTCCATCGCTGTTCTTAGCGCTAATAGGTTTTGAACCAGACCATATCGTTAAATTTGAGCTGGCGAGGTCGGCCGAACCACCTAAGAGCTCAGGCAATATTGGTCCAAACGCGTTGAGGCAATTCTGTGATGCTTTACGAGAAGCCATTTTTTGCATCGATTGCTGACATTCGATAATAAATGCATTTGACGCTTCATCGAAGTCATTAGGTAGCTGTCCCGCCACCCTGCGCTCAAATTCTGCAGCTAATTCAGGGTAAGCTTCCCGGTATTTTGCAAAAAGCGCAAGCCAAGCATTCTGGCTACTTGCGCCGCGACTTTTTGCTTCCCACCCGTCGTATACCCTCTCTGGAACATGAAAAGGACCATGACTCCAACTGAGTTTCTCCCGAGCTAAAATTATTTCATCTTCTCCTAGGGGTGCACCATGACACTCCTCTTTCCCTTGCTTGTTAGGCGACCCAAACCCTATGATAGTTTTGCAGCAGATGAGCGTTGGTCGGTCAATCTCCTGTCGACCTTTTTCAATTGCAGCTCCGATCTCATCGCTATTATGGCCGTCCACTTGCGGTATTACCTGCCATCCATACGACTCAAACCTAGCAGGGGTGTCATCTGTAAACCATTCCTTTACCTCACCATCAATTGATATTCCATTGTCATCGTAAAAAACAATCAGTTTTCCCAGATTCAAGGTTCCTGCAAGAGAGCAGACTTCGTGAGAAATCCCCTCCATCAAACAACCATCCCCCAAAAACGCATATGTGTAATGGTCCACAATATGATAATCTGGTCGATTGAATTGTGCTGACAGGACTTTTTCAGCCAAAGCCATACCAATCGCATTAGCAACACCCTGACCTAAGGGACCGGTAGTGGTTTCAACGCCCGAGGTATAACCATACTCCGGATGTCCCGGCGTTTTGGAGTGCAGTTGTCGAAAGTCTTTGAGGTCATCTAGAGACACGTCATACCCACTTAAATGCAACAAAGCATAAAGCAGCATCGATCCGTGGCCATTTGACAAAACGAAGCGATCCCTATCAAACCACTCGGGATCATCGGGATTATGATTAAGGTAGTCGTTCCATAAAACTTCAGCGATATCTGCCATCCCCATTGGCGCGCCGGGATGCCCACTTTTAGCCTTTTGCACCGCGTCCATGCTCAGGGCTCTAACCGCATTCGCGAGATATCTTCTTGAGATCATCTTTCCGCGCTCCTTACTGAGATTTTAAAAGCGCGTATTGTCTCTCAGGAGAGCCACTCAGTAAACTGATATTCAATACTCCTGTCTTCCTTAGGTAAACACATTAAAAAAAATTATCTTGAAAATAGTTACTTGATTGAACGATATTCTTGTTAGAAATATCGATTGTGATAGAATTTTACACGGAAGAAGATGCGCTGTTTTTATCCTTTCTTAAATTCAATGGAAAATAGCTTTCACCCGATTGTGATTGCCGGCTACTCTCAATTTGCGCTCAACGCCCTTGCCTATATCAGAGGAAAAAACATGTCAAATTATACTATCTTCACCTCAGAATCAGTATCTGAAGGACATCCAGACAAAATGGCAGATCAGATATCTGACGCCGTTTTAGATGCCATGATAATAGATGACCCTCATTCTCGCGTTGCCGTGGAAACAATGGTTAAGACCGGAATGGTGGTTTTGGCAGGTGAAGTCCGCACCAATACCTATGTGGACCTAGAGAGGCTGGTGCGTCAGGTTGTAACGGAAATAGGATACAATAGTTCAGAGGTTGGTTTTGATGGCAACACATGCGCTGTTTTAAACGCGATTGGCCAACAATCCAGCAACATAGCAATGGGGGTCGACGAAACCACAGAAAAAGATTTAGGGGCTGGCGACCAAGGGCTAATGTTCGGTTTCGCAAGCAATGAGACTGATGTGCTGATGCCAGCACCAATTTTTTACGCTCACCGATTAATGGAGATGCAAGCTAGGCTGCGAAAAGATGGTACCCTGCCATGGCTTTATCCTGATGCAAAAAGCCAAGTGAGTTTAAGATATGATAATGGCATTCCTGTGGCTGTGGATGCGGTGGTTTTATCAACACAGCACTCAAAGTCGATTTCCCTATCGGAGCTGCAAGAAGCGGTTAGGCATGAAATAATTGAAAAGGTTCTGCCCGCCGATTGGCTGCATCCGGAAACAAAGTACCATATTAACCCGACGGGAGAATTCACTATCGGCGGTCCAATGGGAGACTGTGGCGTCACGGGTCGTAAAATTATAGTCGACACATACGGCGGTATGGCTCACCATGGCGGCGGAGCGTTCTCAGGCAAAGATCCAACAAAAGTTGACCGATCCGCTGCTTATGCCGGGCGTTATGTTGCAAAAAACGTTGTGGCAGCGGGCCTAGCTGATCGTTGTGAGCTCCAAATATCATATGCGATCGGAGTCTCGCAACCCACATCGATAAGCATCGAGACCTTCGGAACGGGAAAACTCCCAGATCACGAAATTTCAAATTTAATCCGCAAACATTTCGACCTCAGTCCAAGCGGCATAATAAGCATGCTCGATTTACGCAGACCAATATATCGGTCTACGGCTTCATATGGTCATTTCGGACGCGAAAAAGAGGCGTTTAGTTGGGAAAAAACCGACCGCGCCGCGATTTTGAAAAGATCACTTTGATAAGTTCCCAAGTACAAAAGATTTACGTATGTAGGTAGACAAAACACAAAATGGAGAGATTATGGGCGCAAAAATCGTAGCAATCGACAACAATAGCAATTCGCCTGACTTTAAAGTGGCAGACATTAGCTTGGCAGAATTCGGTAGGAAAGAAATAGCTATTGCCGAAAGTGAAATGCCAGCTCTAATGGCAATTCGAGAAAAATATAAGTCCAGTCAACCTCTCTCTGGTGCTCGCATTCTCGGTTGTATACATATGACAATTCAGACTGCAGTGCTAATAGAGACGCTAGAAAATTTGGGGGCGCAAGTCCGATGGACATCCTGTAATATCTTTTCGACTCAAGATCACGCAGCAGCAGCAGTGGCCGCAAATGGAACTCCAGTTTTCGCTTGGAAAGGAGAAACTGAAGAGGAATATGAATGGTGTCTAGAGCAACAGATTGTTAAGAACGGAGTTCCTTGGGATGCCAATATGGTTCTTGATGACGGCGGGGATCTAACCGCGATGCTTCATAACAGGTTTCCGGATGTTCTTGATTCGATTCATGGAATAACCGAAGAAACGACCACTGGTGTTCATAGGCTTGAAGAAATGTTGGCCTCCGGTCAACTTAAAGTTCCAGCTATCAATGTAAATGACTCGATTACTAAGTCAAAGAATGACAACAAGTACGGATGTCGTCATAGTCTCAATGACGCTATTAAAAGAGCAACCGACCATTTGCTAGCAGGCAAAAAAGCACTTGTAGTAGGCTACGGAGATGTAGGCAAAGGCTCAGCTCAATCTTTGCGGCAGGAAGGCATGATTGTAAAAGTGACAGAAATTGATCCGATATGCGCGATGCAAGCATGCATGGATGGTTTTGAGGTTGTGTCTACTTACATAGATGGCCAACCAACCAAAGGTGTAAATACAGGGTTGCTTCGCTCCATTGATATCTTAGTTACTAGCACAGGCAACTTGAACGTTGCGTGTTCAGCAGTCTTATCAGAGTTAAAAACAGGATGCGTGGTTTGTAATATTGGTCACTTCGATAACGAGATTGATACAATCTATATGCGGCAGCATTGGGAGTGGGACGAGGTCAAACCCCAGGTTCATAAAGTCTTCAGAAACCGGAGTGAAAATGATCATTTGCTGCTTCTATCGGAGGGGAGGCTGGTTAATCTAGGTAATGCAACCGGACATCCTAGCCGGATTATGGACGGATCGTTTGCAAATCAAGTTCTTGCTCAAATAGATCTTTATAACAAAAAGTTTGCATTCCAAGACGCCAAAACAAAAAAGCAACTCTTGCGAGTTGAGGTTCTTTCTAAGACTCTAGATGAAGAGGTGGCAGCTCACATGGTTCACGGGTTTGGCGGCGTTATAACTCAATTAACGCCAGATCAGGCAGAATATATTAACGTTCCAATACAAGGCCCTTATAAGAAAGAAAGTTATAAGTACTAGGCACTTTAAATTTCTTGGCTGTCCTGTATGCTTCCGAGTGTCTGCTGAATTAATAAATTAGCAGTCCTCTGTTTAGGCAAGTATTGATGCGAATACCACGAATATTTGTTGACGATATTCTCACAACTAATACCGAAATAACGTTGGATGTTGCGCAAACGCATTATTTACTGAAGGTACTAAAACTTGCTCACTCCGATCCCATATTGCTATTCAATGGCCAAGGAGGGGAGTATTCAGGACAACTATTGGCGTCCAGAAAAAACACAGTAGTAGTGCAAATAGAGCAATTCGACCCGGTAGAGAGGGAATCATCATTACGAACTCACCTCGGTATAGGTGTGTCGCGCGGAGAACGCATGACCTATGCCATTCAAAAAGCAACAGAACTTGGAGTAAGCAGAATCACACCTCTGATCAGCGCTCGCTGTGAGGTAAAGTTGTCCGAAAGCCGAAAAATGAGAAAGGTTGAGCAATGGCAGAAAGTGGTGGTTAATGCTTGCCAACAATCTCAACGAACAAGAGTTCCAGTAATTGATCCCATTGTCAACCTAACTAGTTGGTGCCAAGCGAGCAACTCTTGCGCTAAATTTATTTTGGACAATAATGGAAATGAACGTCTTGATTTGATCGCAAACAAGCCTAAGAATGTTGCTATGCTGGTCGGGCCAGAGGGTGGTTTCGAGAAAAAGGAAATCATTACGGCAGTGCAAGCTGGCTTTAAACGCCTGCGGCTAGGACCGAGGGTGCTTCGCACTGAAACCGCTCCCATAGTTGCTCTCAGCATCCTCCAATCAGCACACGGAGATCTCTCATAAATGTATTTGTGCGCAAGGTTTCTTTTGGTGCCTTTTGCATTCTTTTTTCTGTTTGTGGCTAAGGTCGGTTTTTGCTCCTCATCAAAAAACATAGAGGAAACGATATTAGCAGCGAGCGGTACAATATTCTGTGATGGCTTTATTAGAGGAAGTGGCCTACACATCTATAAGTCTGCTCGGCAGAATTCTATTATAATGACTGCAGCGCATGTCATCTTTGATGAATCATCAAAAGGCTTGTTTGCGCGATGCAGCTACAGACCCAACAATATGCGACTCCAAGAAGTTCCATTCGCTGATATATCTACATATGGCTATTCTCCTTATGATCGAGACAAAGTTAAACAAAGTGAAACTGACTTAGCGTTCGTTGCACTTACACGGAAGCTTTATCAACCCGCTTTCCATCTCTCCAAAAAAAGAACTAATGTGAAAAGAGTGGATCCCTCTCAAACTCTACGAATAATTGCATACAACAGCACAACGAACCAAATCGAAGTTTCTAAGGCATGCGAGTCTATTGAAAGTCCAAATTTTACCAACAACTTATTGATATTGCATAATTGCCCAGCAGGACCGGGGTCCTCTGGCGCGTTAATTATTGATACGAATGACAACAGGTTAATAGGAATCCATGGAGGAACATTGCTCATCCATAAAAAGATTTTGAGCGCTGGAAAGACCCATAACATATATCGTTTGCGTCAAGGCCGGAAAATAGATGCACAGGTTTTAGCCGCATTAAAAAAATTTCGGTCCGACGCGTTCTGAAATTGGAATTCACATATCCGTCCATGGATTTTTGGTATCAAACAAAACCTCTTTTGAAAAACCCGGAACGCTGATTCCGTCGAGCTTAATAGAAATCTTGCTTTCGTCAATTAGAGGCTCCCCAAAGCGATAAATGACGTCCAGTTCCGCAAAATCCGATCTAATTGAGTACGCCTCAGCTTGGCAACGGGTTTTTTCACGAAGCAACAGATACTTATCAAAATGTTCTTTATGACGACTTTTTAACATTAAATCTGCGCGGATAGGTGAGATCACGACCGCCGTAGCATTATTGCCACCAAACCCCTTGGAGTTAATGAAGGCAACATGCATCTGACGATCACTTACATTTAAATCTTTCAGAGGAAAAATCGCTCGTTCTTGGAAAACATCAGAAGCCACTTCTTTGATTGTTTTAATACCGGGTATGATGTGGTACCTAAAAGTTCCCAGCGCAGAAACAAGCTGGTCTCCACTGGCTGCAGATAGAGAATGTCCAACAAAAGATTTGGTGGCTGTAACTGGCCAATCAAACAGATTAAAAGTTTTTGCAATCCGATCTATTAAATGAGACTCAGTCCTTCGATTGGCCGGGGTGCTTGAACCATGAGCATGAACAAAACTATGATTTCTTACACTCTCTTTTCCCACAGCTCTAGTTGCCGCAGCAATAGCCTTTGAAAACGAAATGTAGTTTCCAATGCCGGGAGCCGACACAGATTTTTTAATTCCGTCTGCATTAATAAAAACTTCAGGTATAGCACCAAAAACGTCTGCCCCTAATTCAATTGCCAATGCATCATCCATAAGGACCAGATATTGAGTCGACTCGGATAGCACAAAACCACAATTCTCAGCAAATGGCCTGCTGGCAAATCGATGATTTGGCGTGCTAGTACCATCCAATTTGCACAAGTTATCGTCGTCAGCGAGCGCCCCCATATTTGCAAACCCTTCCGATATTTCAGGCGTTACTCCCGCTTCAGCATTACCAACAACTGCAACGCGTCGTCGACCGCTCCGAATATCACGAACCGCGGCTTGCAGAACATACAGGAAGGTCGCGCACGCTCCAGTAGTGGCCTCAGTATGGCCTACACTGCCAAGTACATAGGCATTAATGAAATCTGCGGGCATAGTATTTAGCCCTAGCGGAAGCTGCTTGGCTGTTGTTCGGTTGCCTCGCAAACGCGCTTGCAATAAGCCACCAAATCCGTCGTCAGTGATTTGACTGAGGGCGCTGGACGAATATACCCCGATCTCGTCCGGTCGGACACTAGACATAATTTCTTTCCAGTCAAGTCCTGTGGAATGAAGTGCATCGCTCGAACCCAATAGAGCCATTTGAAGACCTCGCGGATGGAATCGAGAGTTGTAATGCTCTGCTGGTTTAAATCCGGTGGGCAATTGCCCCGCAGCCTTCGACACCAGCTCATAGGAAGACTCGACTAAGAAACCAGAAGTATTTTTTGTTCGAATTTGCACTTTACCATCCACCTGCTTGTCGATTACCCAACCTTCAGGCAAATCATTTGGCAAATCCCTTTTTGGTAACGAAAAAATAATTTCGTCGCCATTTTGACCACTAATTTCTATTTTTTTGTGCCCAGCAACCTTGTCCGGATTAAACAATTCTATCTTTCTCACCATAGTGCCATCCAAAATAGCCGATCTATAATGATGAGCTACTTCTTTGGCAGTCAGACTTTTGCCTTCCATATTCGAATATTGATCGCCATTCCGCTTGACCAAACCCATAAGGCAAGCCAAACCCGCAAGGGTTTTCACTTGCTCAACCTCTGGGAGTGATTCCAGAATCATTCGTTTGTAAGACTGGAAGGATGAACTTCGCCCAGCTGCGTTGTAACCTCCAAAACCCACAATAATGGGCAGCGCGTTCCCCATTTGTTACTCCGACTGCAAAACACTTTATTTACACTGATAGTTTATATGAATCTATTCAAATAAACCCGACTAAAAAACGAGCAATGACCACTTTATAATTGAAGCTCAGATTTCTTTCCTTTATCTGTTAGCCGCAAAAATGTTAGAAATAATATCCTAGTCCCGTAATTTTGAGGTTTCGATACAAATGTCACTAACTGCAACTGAAATTTAACAAAATTTAAGGCCTAGTTGCCAGATAGACTTCAACTTTTTTGAACCTAAAAAATATCAAACAAAATTCTAAGTAATTCAGTTCGAATTGACGCCTTCTTGACTGAAATAAATTTACGAGAGACACCACCACTGCAGGAGATAGGAGTTTGTAAGTGTTAACTTGCTAAAGCAATCAGATACAAAAATTAACCCCTAAAAACGGTCTTACAATGACAATATTTGAATTGAGAAGCCAGACTAAACACAATTACATCACCCCCTAAAATTCCAAGCTACTTAGCTACTCCATGGGTGGAAATAATTTTACCCCTTTGACACCACTCACTGACCCAATTTTACTGCTCAAAGATGGATCTAAAAAACCTTCAACGTCAACGATGTTGTAAGCTATCTCGCTTCTACTTTTGTTGACCATATCAATAACATTTAAGCCATCGTCGGCCAATATGCTCAAGACATTCCCAAGCACTTTGGGCACATTTTGGTTGCTGAAGGTAATCCTATTTCCTGCCCTCCTAGCTAATTTTGTAGGAGGAAAGTTCACTGAATTAACGATGTTGCCGTTTTCGAGGAAATCCATCAGTTGTGATACTGCCATAACCGCGCAGTTCTCCTCAGCTTCTAAAGTGCTCGCTCCAATATGAGGCATTAGAAGCACATTATCTCGGCCCAAAAGTTTGGGATCGGGGAAATCGGTAACATAGCCGGCTAGATTACCATTGTCTAACGCTTCTAAAATAGCATCTAGGCATATAACTTCTTCTCGCGCAAAATTAAGAATCTTAGTTGTTGGTCTGATACGCGATAAAACGGAAGCGTCGATGAGCTGGTGGGTTTCCGGAATCGCCGGTACATGCAAAGTCAGGAAGTCGGCACGAGCTAGCAATAGGTCTAAACTATCTATTCGCTCAACATTTCTTGATAGCTGCCATGCTGCTTCTACAGAAATTGCTGGGTCATGGCCAATCACCTCCATTCCCAGATCCAGGGCAAGATTGGCTATCATTGATCCAATTGCACCCAGACCAACTACTCCTAGTGTCTTTCCTCGAATCTCGGCACCAGCAAAACGTTTTTTTTCTTTTTCTAAAAGCTTGCCCAATTCGATACTGTCCTCAATATGAGTTAATTCTTGAACATAGTTCATACCGCCATATATGTTTCTTGAGGCCATCATTAATGCGCCCACCACTAACTCCTTGACTGCATTAGCATTGGCTCCTGGAGTATTAAAAACTACTATTCCTTGCTCCGTATATCGATCAACTGGAAGGTTATTAATGCCGGCGCCTGCCCTTGCAACAGCCAACAAACTTGCCGGTATATCTGCATCATGGAGTTTTTGACTTCTTAGTATGATTCCTTCTGGCTGATCGCAATCAGCTGAGACCTCATAGAGGTCGTTTGGAAAACGAACCAAACCTTTCGGAGATATCGAGTTGTAAGTGCGAATTTTGTACATAATAGTCTCGCTCGTTATCCTTTTACCTTCGCATATGCCCAACGAATCCACTCCATCAGCACCTCTAGATCGAACTTCTCAATTGTCGCGCCGCACCATAAACGCAAACCAGGTGGCGCATCGCGGTAAGCTCCGATATCGAATGCTGCTGCCTCTTGCTCAAGAAGATTCACCATTTGGGATATTTTCTGAGCATCTAAGTCTAGCGTTAAGCAAACACTGGTGCTGGAGATAGTTTTCTCGTCCTTTGCTAGAAAACTAACCCATGGGGTTTCGTTCACAAACTTTTTTATTACGCCCAAATTTTCTTCAGATTTGCTGATCGCTCCATCTAAACCACCGATTGATTCCACCCAATCAAGCGCATCTAAATAATCCGCGACACAAAGCATGGAAGGTGTGTTTATAGTAGCTCCCTTAAAAATCCCTTCGTTTAGTTGGTCTCCTTTTGTCAAACGAAAGATTTTAGGGATGGGCCAAGGGGGGGTATATGTTTGCAGACGGTCTTGGGCCTTGGGACTAAGTATTAGCATACCATGGGCTCCCTCCCCCCCAAGAACCTTTTGCCAACTGTATGTAATCACATCAAGCTTTTCCCAACACATCGGCATAGCAAAAATGGCAGAAGTAGCGTCACAGATAGTTAAGCCTTTTCGACTGCTGCTTATCCAGTCTGCGTTTGGGACACAAACTCCTGATGTCGTTCCATTCCAAGTGAATATTACATCATGCGCTGGATTCGCTCTGGTCAAATCTGGGAGTTCGCCATAATCCGTTACAAAACTGGATACAGCATCCAAGCAAAGTTGATTGGTGATATCGTTCAGCCAATCCTTACCGAAGGATTCCCAAGCAAAAACATCTACTGGAAGTGCACCCAAAGTCGACCACATAATCATTTCCATTGCCCCAGTATCAGATGCTGGAACAATACCAACTCGATAGCCGCTGGGAAGCCCTAAGATTTCCGAAGTACGTCTGCAAGCGAGCTGGAGAGCCGATTTCCCTATACTTGATCGATGAGATCTCCCCAAAGTTGACAAATCGAGATTTCTCACATCATAGCCAGGCCTCTTAGAACAGGGTCCAGAGGAAAAATGAGGGTTTTTAGGTTTTAATTTAGGTCGCATTTTTTTAGCAGAAAAACCTTCTAAACATACACTATTGATTGGCAGGTACTATCGTAAGTATCTTGGGAACGCTCGTGGCAATTTATGAAATACAATGACAACCAAAGGAGCTGCACTGCTGGGGGAGCTGCACTGCATTTCGCAACTACCTTGTTCCTAATCGCTCCTTCTCGATGAGAAAATCAGCCACCTTCAACATGTTTACAAAACCACCGCTAAGACCAGTGGTTACCCGATATTTACCGTTTATGACTAGTTCTGGTGTGCCTTTCGTGCGGTAGCCACGCACACGCGCCTGACCTTGGTTGACCATACTCTTGACGCCAAAAGAGTTGAAGACTTTCTCAAAACGCTGCTCATCAACCCCATTTGCAGCAAAAATTTCCTGCAATGTCTCTTGCGAGCTTATATCTTTTTTTCTTATATGGATAGCTTCGAAGATAGGCTCATGAACGACGTCAACTGTCCCGAGCACTAAAGCAGTATTGTATGCTTTAGCATAGTTTTCGAGGGAAGGATTCCAAACGACGTGTGTTCGTCGGAAATCGATGTCATCTCCCAAATTCTCGCTCCATGCATGAATTGCTTCCTGGAAATTATAGCAATGGCCGCAATGGTATGAAAAAAGCTCATTGACCTCTATCTTTGCAGGGTCAGTCGTTCTTACTGCCTGAGGCAGCAGTTCGTAATGCACGTCCAGCTGGTATTGAGGATTTGTCTCTGCATATAAATAATTAGGGAAAAGGCAAAGTGCAATAAGTAATCTTGAAAACAACGCCATATTTAAAAGACCTCCTTTAAAGCATCCGTTAGTTCAGGCCAGCAATGTAATTAGCTACAGCTTTAATCTCATCATCGCTCAAATATTGCGCAACGCCCTGCATTATTTGGGCATTTGCACCGCTTCTGCGCTCCCCTCGTCGGTAGGCTAGCAGTTGTTTCTCTATGTAATCCGCATGCTGCCCCCCAAGAGCCGGGTATCCTGCTGGATTATTCCCAGAACCAGACGGTGCGTGACAGCCGGTACATGCGGCAACGCCACTTTTCAAGTTACCCGCTCGATAAACCTTTTCCCCCAAAGCCAACGCTTCAGATGGATCGCTTACATTTACGAGCTCGATTTCTTCTGCTCCGGACAATAAACGCCCTTGTTTGTTGTAATATGCAGCCATGTCCCATAGGTCTTGTTCAGTCGAAGCATCCAACAACCCCGTCATTTCTACAATCACTCGCTCTTTGTTCTTTATAAGCAGCAACTGCTGGAAAATATATTTTTCGCCGATTCCAGCCAACTTAGGCCACGCAGGCACCATGCTGTTTCCATCATTCCCATGGCAACCAGCACACGCCGCCACTTTAGTGGCACCGGATTCGACATCACCTTTCGCAAATACTTGAAGGGCGATGCAAAATATAATTAGCACAACGCTGACGCGCATTTAGGTCATCCTTCTGTGAACCATTTTTTATCTGGTACTGTGAAAAATTTTATTTCTATGGGTTAATAGGCGAATATGAAGACTCTCGTCTATTATACACCATAATTTATACGCTCTTAAGCTCTAAAGGCGCTTTTTTATGCACACACATATCGTGAATTATAGTGCAGCAAAGTTTAGCACCAGCGCACCATCACTGAAACACTGCCCCCCTGATAGCGGCGCGGAGATAGCCTTTGTTGGCAGATCCAATGCTGGTAAATCGAGCGCTATCAATACATTAACGGGAGTTAAAGGCCTCGCTCGCACCAGCAAAACTCCCGGTAGAACGCAGCAAATTAATTTCTTTACGATTGAACCACACAAAAAGCTCGTTGACCTGCCAGGTTATGGGTTTGCGAAGGTATCAAAAGCAAGAAAGAGAAAATGGGACCATCACCTTATGGAATACCTTGAACTTAGAAAATGTCTTGTTGGACTTGTTTTGTTAATAGATATCCGACACATTTTTCTTGATTACGATAAACAAATGTTGATTTGGGCAAAATCTGTATCCTTACCGGTGCACATATTGCTCACCAAGTCAGACAAATTGAGTCGAATGAAATGCAAAGAAATTCAAATCAAGGCAGAACAACATATCAGATTAATGGATTCAGAGGGTTTACTTCTCTCTTTACAAGTATTTTCAGCCCGAAAAAAAATTGGCTTAGCCCAGCTCAAACGCATTCTGAACGTTTGGTTTGATAATTTGTCGGTTGATATTTAATTCGAAATAACGGGGGAATAAAAGAACCCCGACAAAAACTTATCAGGGTATGCTGCAGACAGCTAAAAGTTTGCACGCATCAGTCGGGGAGATATGGAATATACTGCACGCACGGATTATTAGTGCGAATTTATTTGAATTAGTTCCGTCTTTGGTAAAAATTTCCAAATCAACTGTGAATTTTTAGTGAGTTTTTTACATTAGCGACGTTAATGAGCCTCATTCCAGTTGCTTCCAACGCCGACGTCAACCAACAGAGGTATGTCTAAATTCGCTGCTGTTTCCATGCAGTTTTTTAGGCCCGCTTTAACAAGATCGATTTCAACATCTGGCACCTCAAGCACAAGTTCATCATGAACTTGCAGTGTAATACGACTGCTCAGTCTCTCAGAGCACAGCCAATCATCGGCAGAAATCATTGCGATCTTCATTATATCTGCTGCAGTCCCTTGCATGGGAGCATTAATTGCCGTTCGCTCAGCCGCTTGACGGCGGTTACTGTTTCTGGAGTTAATTTCTGGAAGATATAACCTTCGACCATATATGGTTTCCACAAAGCCTTGCGAGGCAGCCTGCTTGCGAATATTTTCCATATAGTCATGGACACCTGGGTAACGCTTGAAATACTTTCCAATATATTTTTTTGCCTCTGAGAGTGAAATAGATAACTGCTTGGCCAAACCGAATGCTGACATGCCATAGATTAGACCAAAATTAATAGCTTTGGCGCTTCTGCGCTGTTGATCGGTTACATCGTCGATATCCAAATCAAAAACCTCAGAAGCCGTGCGACGATGGACGTCTGAACCACTCAAAAAAGCGTTCATCAAACCAATGTCTTTGGATAAATGCGCCATAATTCTTAGCTCGATTTGCGAATAATCCGCCGCAACGATCTTGTGTCCAGGGGCCGCAACAAAAGCCTCACGAATCCGCCGACCCTCCTTGGTTTTTATTGGAATATTCTGAAGGTTAGGATTAGAAGATGATAGCCTGCCAGTAGCTGTGCCAGCCTGATGGTAGGACGTATGAACACGTCCCGAGCATGGGTCAATCATGTTAGGAAGTTTATCTGTGTATGTCGACTTTAATTTAGCCAATCCTCGATGCTCAAGAAGCAGAACGGGCAAAGGATAGTCCAAGGCCAGCTCTTGAAGCACCTCTTCTTTAGTGGAGGGAGCACCTTTTGACGTTTTTTTGAGAATTGGTAACTTAAGTTTTTCGAACAAAATCTGGCTTAGTTGCTTTGGAGAAGCAAGATTGAAGGGTTCGCCGGCTAAAACAAAAGCCTTTTCCTCCAATTCTTTTAACCTTGATTTAAGTTGCATACTTTGAGTTTGGAGCATATGGGGATCCACCAAAGCGCCAGTTCGTTCGATCTTTGAGAGCACAGAAATTAGTGGTAGCTCGATTCGCTCAAGTAATTGCGTCTTATCAGGATATTTGTCTAAGACGGAGCTGAGCATGTGATGAAGTCGAAGAGCCACATCAGCGTCCTCGGCCGCATAGCAAGCCGCGGTGTCAAGTGGAACTTCATTAAATGTCAGCTGAGAGCTTCCCTTTCCTGCGATCTCTTCAAACGAAGTTGTTTTTAATTCGAGGTAGCGCTCGGCCAAGCTAGTTAGATCATGTCTAGTTGCTGTAGAGTTTATTACGTAGGATTGGAGCATGGTATCATGCAAGGCGCCTTGTAAAAAAATACCATGTTGCGCTAACACGTTGATATCATATTTCAGGTTTTGTCCAACTTTTTTCAGCTCGGGATCTTCGAAGACCGGTTTCAATGATGTGATTACGACGTCCATTGGAAGCTGTTCAGGAGCTCCTATATAGTCATGGCCAAATGGAATATACGCGGCTTTGCCCGGGCTTAACGCAAATGAAATTCCAACTAGTCTTGCACTCATATAATTTAGGCTTGTCGTTTCGGTATCCAAGGCAAAAAGATTTTGATCGCGTAATTTTTCAATCCATTCATGGAGTTGCTCGACGTGCGTAATCAACCGATAGTCCGTGTCAAGCGGCCCGATGGGTGTATTGGGGCCAAATCCATGATCGACCTGTCTAGGTTGGGTCTCCTCCTGAGGAGATCCACGGTCTGGTATAAAGAGATTGCCTGAATTTTTTAACTCGTTAAGCAGACTATTAAATTCAAACTCTTCAAACAGGTTGGTTAGAGCATCAATTTTAATTTTCTCGTTGAAGAGTTGATCTACAGATATGGGCAAATCAACATCAGTTTTGATTGTAGCTAAGTCATATGAGAGGAATGCTAATTCCTTATGAACATTGAGTTTTTCTGGGAGGGTTTTCGATCCCCTGATTTTCAGTCCAGCTATCTGATCGAGGTTCTTGTAGATTCCAGTCAAACCGCCTAGATTTTCTATCAACTGCGCGGCTGTTTTTTGTCCAATACCGGGGACACCCGGAATATTGTCGCTTTTATCGCCCATCAAAGCCAAGTAATCAATCATAAACTCTGGTGAGATACCAAACTTGTCAACAACACCTGCGACATCAAGTTGTTTTTGATCCATCGTATTTACAAGCGTGACTCGATCGTTAACGAGTTGTGCCATGTCTTTGTCACCAGTTGATATAATCACCTTTCTATTAGCTTTCACGGCTTGCACAGCGAGTGTGCCTATGACGTCATCTGCTTCGACGCCGGAGACCATGAGTAAGGGCAATCCCATAGCTGCCACTATTCGGTGTATCGGTTCAATCTGTTGCCTTAGATCCTCCGGCATGGGAGGGCGGTTAGCTTTGTATTCCGGATAAATTTCATCCCTAAATGTTTTACCTTGTGCGTCGAATACAACCGCAATGCAACAAGGAGAAGGGTAATCTTTTTTCAACCGAATGAGCATTGAAGTAACACCTTTCATAGCGCCCGTTGGGTGATCATTCCTGTTAGAGAGGGGAGGTAGCGCATGATAGGCTCTGTAAAGATAAGAAGAACCATCTACGAGAACTAACGGGGCAATTTTCGGCATTGAAAGCACCTTATTTGCTTTAACAGCGGCTGTAGCAAGAATACCATAGTAACGGCGAGTGTTAATCTAAACCGCTTAGAGATGAAAAAGTAATACGGGATGTGGAATGAATCATATTCTTTTCGCTGCTTCATATGTGGTCCAATTAACTAAAACAACTTTCGAATTGTATAACTAATGCCTCAAAAAAGTCGGTATAGGCGTTTGGCCCGAGTTCAACTGAATGGCCTTCGGGATCAATTATTCGAATTGGGACGCCAAGTTCAGCGCTCAGAATTGTAGCCTCTTTTTTGTGGTAATTAGGCTCTACCAAAATACAAGCCGGCGAATCAAGATTCGCTCTCTCCCTTATTTTGTAATGGCTGGCAATCCCTTTTGTTCGGCCGGCGCTATCACGAATTGTTAAAAACGGTCGTAACTCAAACGCATTTGTAAAGTGGGAATAAGCATCGTGCTGAGCTAGGGAAAGTCTTTCTCGATATTTCGTTAATCTTTTCCTGTATAAAGATTTTTCCCCGTCACTCATTATTGCAACAGCGTCTAGATTCAATCTCTCGCTAATCTCCTTCGCTAAAACAGACGCATTATCGGGATCGAGCCAAAAATGAAGATCATGAGTATTGGTATGAAAAGTTTTGGCACCAGGCCTAGTCATGGGCCATTTCATGTTTAGGTTCGCCGCGGTAATCAAATTAGATTGGTCACTTGATTCAAAGTACTTATTTAAGTGGTTCTCAAAGTCTGGGGAAACTCTAATAACTAGATCAGCTGAAGACAAAAGTCGTATAGACGATGGTGATAAATAAAGATCATGAGTCGTCTGTGCATTAGATTGAAGATATTCAACCTTAGCTTTCCCTTGCACCGCAGCAGCCGCGATTATCGACAGAGGCTTTATGGTGGTGACAATCAGCGGCTTTTTTGACTTTTCTTCTGCAGAGGCATCATTTGAGTAATTTAAACTCAAACAAAAAAACAATAATGCTTTTGTTAAATAATTTTTTTTAAACATATCTGAAAGCATATTTAATCAATTCCAAAAACACTCTTGGTCATCGTGACATGTTTGCCACAGCATGTTATGTTATAACATACTATTTTAATACGGGTGACTCGATGCTAACTAACTTTCATCTTGCTCTAAAATCTCATGACCATTCTCGATGCATTGCTGCCGCGCTGGAGCAGGCAAACCATCTTTGCAGACTAAAAAAGTTGCAGCTTACTCCCACCAGGAAGCTTGTCTTGAAACTGATATGGCAAAGTCACCGACCATTAGGAGCATATCAAATTCAGGACATGCTAGCTGACCTAAACAAAAAATCAATCGCTCCTCCCACAGTATACAGAGCAATTAATTTTTTGTTATCGCATGGCCTGATTCATAGGATCCCTTCTCTCAATGCATTCATAGGATGCCCTTTCCCTACCAGTGCACACAGCAACGTTTTTATGATCTGCGAAAATTGCAGTAATGCTGCTGAAATATCCGATAACGGGTTGAATAAAATGCTACGCTTCGCATGCGAGAGAGCTCAATTCCATTTGAACACACAAAATATTGAACTTTTTGGCACTTGCGCTACATGCACAGAAAATAAAACACTCCTTACCTCATGAAATTATGACTAAAGCTTCGATAGAACTATCATGTGCCAACAAATCGTTCCAAGGCAGAAAAGTCCTTGAAGATATCACAATGCGTCTGACTCAAGGTGAAATAACCACTTTAGTGGGACCAAACGGAGCTGGCAAATCAACACTACTGAAAGTCATTCTCGGTCTCATAAAGCTCGACTCAGGGATCCTAAAAAAATCTTCTGATCTGCGTGTTGGCTATATGCCTCAGAAAATCATGATATCTCCAGTTTTGCCCCTAACAACTTTGAGGTTTCTCCAACTGGGGGAACCGTCAGTTAAAAAATGCATAGAAAGTCTGAAGCTTCTAGAAATTGAACATATAACGGAAGTGCCAGTAATAGCTCTATCTGGGGGAGAGATGCAGCGTGCATTATTAGCAAGAGCCATCCTTGGAAATCCAAATTTCCTTTTCCTTGATGAGCCAGTTCAAGGAGTAGATGCGAATGGTCAAAACAATTTATACCAAGCCATTAATTGCATTAGCCGCCGCCTTGGATGTGGCGTTCTTATGGTTTCGCACGACCTCCACATCGTGATGTCCTCCACCGACCATGTTATTTGTCTTAATCAACATATTTGCTGTTCAGGTCAGCCAGAAAAGGTTAGCAAAGATCCTGCCTACATCGACATTTTTGGAAACATCACTGCTCCCTATGTTCATAATCACGATCACCAACATACCTTAACTGGTGATATCGTAAAAACCAACTCCCACAACCTGAAGGGCTCTTCTTCTGATTGATTTTATTACATATTCAGCCCTTGCCGGGATCGGTGTAGCCATCATGGCAGGCCCGCTGGGTTGCTTTGTAGTTTGGCGTCGTATGTCTTACATCGGCGATACCCTAGCCCACTCCGCCTTATTGGGCGTTTCTTTGGGTATTTTTTTTAATTTAGATTTAAATATCGCTACTGTAACCGTAGCCATGGGAATCGCATTATTTCTGGGCATCCTGGGTTCCCGCGCGCACCTCTCTCTCGACGCTTTGCTGGGGATCCTGTCCCACTCTACTTTGGCCCTCGGCCTTGTAATTATCTCTTTTGTTGAGGGAATGCGAGTGGATATTATGTCTTTACTTTTCGGCGACATACTTTCTGTGGATGCAAAAGACCTCTTAATTATCTACTCAAATGCGGCAATCATATATATATTGCTTGGATTCTTTTGGAAATCACTACTAAGCATTACTGTTAGCCCCGAAATAGCTCATGTCGATGGTATAAACGTATCGGCAATACGCACTACTTTAATGCTTATGATAGCATCCGTAATTGCTTTGGCCATGAAGTTAGTTGGAATATTGCTTATAACAGCGTTACTTATAATCCCAGCCGCTGCAGCGCGAAATATAAGCCGCTCGCCAGAGAAAATGGCCATCTACTCAACCGCTTTAGGAATCCTTAGCGTTCTTTTAGGTATTGCCATGTCATGGGCTATAGATACCCCGGCCGGTCCCTCAATTATTTTATGCTCTGCAGTTATCTTCTTAGTATTGGACTGTGTTTGCAAGAATCCTTTAATGAGAATTGCTTCTTAATCGAGACTCATACCTGCTATTAAACGCCAACTTTGTAGTAACCTAGTTTCGCTATATGGTGACCTGAAGAAAGCGTGATACTCTCCACGAGGGTTGATCAGAATCAGTTGTGTGCCGTGATCGATTGTATAATTGTTTTTGTCTAACAGGACTCGACTGTAAGCAACATTTAACTCAGTCGCAAATTTTCCAACACTATCCTGCTCCCCAGTAATGCCAATAAAGTCTGAATTGAAGTACGGCACATATTGAGAAAGCCGGTGAGGAGTGTCACGGTCTGTGTCCAGAGTAACCATATATATCTGGAGGTTATTTCGTTCACTAAAGCTCATCTGGTTGTACATGCTAGCCAGAGTCGAGAGCGTAGTCGGGCAAATATCCGGGCAGTTGGTAAAAGCAAAGAATATTATGCTCCAGACACCTTTTAATCGGTCTGGACGGAAGGGTTGATTTAAATGATCTACCAGATGGAAATCGCTCAAGGGGATAGGAGAATGCAGTAGCATCGCCCTATTCATCTGCAGCTCTTTTTTGGACATTATTTCTGGATTAATAGAGCGCCAAGCCAAACTACCACAGAATAAAAGCATCAGAATAATTGAGCCGATCAAAGCTTTACTAGCCATAGGACTTTGCGCCAGCACTTAACCCTCCCGCGAAACAAAAATCATACGAAATTAACTATCAAATAGTGGTCTAGCAACATCACCAAGAAAAGGGCGGTCAAGTAGAAAATGGAGTAGTTAAAGGTTTTAATACCCGTATCACCGCCCTCTTTCCTAAGCATCATTAAGGACCAGTAAATAAATCCCACTCCCAGTGTTGCTGCTCCAAATAAATATAGCCAGCCCAGCATGCCAGTCAGAAACGGCAAACAACTAACCAAACAGAGAATTATCGTATAGAGACAAATGTTGATTATCGTGTATCTTTTCCCGTGAGTGACTGGAAGCATCGGTATTTTAGCCTTGGCATACTCGTCGCTACGATGAACTGCCAAGGCCCAAAAATGGGGAGGTGTCCATGCGAAGATAATTAGAACTAACAAGAGAGAATGAGGGTGCAAATCGCCAGTCACTGCCGTCCAACCAAGCAGCGGCGGAGAGGCCCCCGCTAGACCTCCGATTACGATATTTTGAGGTGTAGCTCGCTTCAAATACATTGTATATATAAAAGCGTAGCCAACGAGGGATCCGAGTGTCAGCCAAGCTGTTAGAGCATTGATAAATATCAACAGAATTGCCAAACCCATGGAACCAATGACCAGAGCAAATAACATTGCCTGCCAAGGTTCAATGCGGCCACGCGCAATCGGCCTGTTGGCCGTACGGGCCATTTTTTCGTCTATATGCTGATCTACAACATGGTTTACAACCGCTGCTGACCCGGCGCTTAACGCAATGCCTAAATTTCCCAATAGCAAGACATCAATGGGCACCATTTGGTCTGTTGCTAACAACATGCCAATCAGGGAGGTTATTAACATCAATACAACCACACTCGGTTTGCACAGCTCTAAGAAATCTTGCAAGCGCAATCCTTGATGTTTTGCATTCACTTGTGAATTCATACGACCCTCACCACAGCTCTCCGATTTCGCATCATTCAATACCCAAGCCTTCAGTCTCTGAGCAAATGCGTTAAATCTTCTAAAAGATTTTTTTCACCAGCTTGAAAATTATAAAATAAAACAGTCAGCTTGTCTGGAGAGACTAATATTCCTCCAAGATGTCCGCTAGCGCGAAAATTAGGACCATCTGGGAGGAGAGATCTTAAAGCAGAGAGGCTTATGGGGACTGCATTCATGCTGGGAAGCAGCCTCTTTAGAGAGTCAGACCTATCATGGTTTGCTGTCTGCTCATTTAGCAAATAGTAAATATTGATTTTCCCCCTGGCTTCCTGTGATTTACCAATAAAGATACGCAACTCAGCGAAAAATTTCTCACATCCCAAACCACAGGCCCCCTCACCAAAAATAAACAAGATCCATTGATCCGTTCGGATACCGTCAATTTCGCTCAAAAAACCAATCATTTGATCATCTAGCGTCAATATCGATCCCCTAACTCCATCTACCGACGGATTGCGGAACATTGACTTATGGTTTTGAGCATCTCTGCTCTCGATTAAGTCAGTTACAGCGGGCAAAGTCATGCCAATAAGAATAAATACAGGCAGGAGTGTCCAGACCGTTTCAACTCCAAGATGATCGTGAAAATGCGCCGACTCTCCTCCCTTTGACCGTCTATGGGAAAACATAAAAAAAAACATGAATATGAACACGACAGCAGCTACTGCGGCACAGCTCCAAATAATTACCATCTTCAGATCAAACGACAAATCATTTACCTTGTTTAAAAAATACGCCCGCAATAAAAAAACGTTACGATTATCAGCGGGTTGTTTCCGCCGGTTCATTCGAAAACAAAAAAGGCACTAAAGCGTCAGCCTAGCCGGAAAATGATTCCTACTCCTTTAAGAATCGATGTTGCCTCCCAAGCTGATTCATCCTAAATTTTAATCGCAGAACCTCATGGAGATATGGGGTCAGACAAAGGCATTTTAGCAAAAGCAATCAGGGTTCTCTATAAGCCTGAGGATCGCCGTGGAACGCCAATACAAAAAGTGTATTCTTAATCATCAATGAGGGTAATAACGTCAACCTGCTGTTCTTCGCCTTCCGAGGGTCGATTGACTCGAGTTTTAATTTCTCTTTTCAAAGCATTAATGCGAACCTGATCGGTGAATCCGCAAGCAGAGCATTCCCTGTAATCAACATTGTCCCTCGAAAAAACCAACAACTTGTCGATTTTTGAGCACTTCGGGCATACCACACCCGCGATAAAACGTTTTTTTGTGGAATATGCCATTTCATGATCACCATTGTGACTATCACTAAAAGACTCGCTACAATTACAGGATGAATAATTGTTTGCGCTCTTTCAAAGGCGTTTCACCCAAACTAGGTGAAAGAGTATATATTGATCCAGCAGCCATAGTTATAGGTAACGTCCATCTTGACGATGATTGCTCAATTTGGCCAGGCGCAGTTATACGCGGAGATATGCATAAAATCAAGATCGGGGTTCGTTGCAATATACAAGATAACGCCGTTCTGCATATCACTCATGCCAGCGAATATAATCCGGATGGTTGGCCATTAACAATGGGGTCAGATGTGATAGTAGGGCATAGCGCCGTCCTTCATGGCTGCACTCTGGGCAGCAAAATATTGATTGGGAACGGTGCAATTCTCAATGATGGGGTAATTGCAGAAGACCATGTAATGGTTGGCGCCGGCTGCATGGTACCCCCCCAAAAAACTCTTGAGTCAGGTTTTGTCTATGTTGGCAACCCTTGTCGTGTTTTAAGGCCGATTTCCGATAAGGAAAAAGAGTTTTTAACATACTCTCCCAATAATTATGTCAAATTAAAAAACATTTATCTTGACGAACTAACCTCTAGCAATGTTTAGCTTCTCTCTAAGTAAATGAATCACTGGCTGAGTATCGGGACGAATGCCTCGCCAGATTGAGAATGACTCTGCAGCCTGCTCCACCAGCATTCCCAGACCATCGGCAACGTCTGCACCTCGCTTATCAGCCCAGCCCATGAAAGCAGACGAGTGTCTGCCATACATCATGTCATAGCAGGCTGTGTCCGAAGAAGATAGAAGCATGTCCGGCAATCCCAATTCCTTTCCGAACAGGCTTGCGCTGGTTCCATTTATTATTAAATCGAACGACCGTTCGCGGAGGTCGTCGTAACTGCAAACTGAAATCTCAAGCTCATCTGGCATAGCTTTTACCAAGTCCATGGCCGTTTTAACAGTTCGATTAACTATTACTAAACTAACGGGTTTTTCTCGGGAAAGCGGTCCGAGAATACCTCGAACTGCTCCGCCAGCCCCCAAAACCAGTACTCGCTTTGATCGAATTGTCCAACCAAGATTATTTTTTATATCTGTGATGAGCCCAAAACCGTCAGAATTATCACCTAAAATATTCCCATCAAGGGTTCGCGATAATGTGTTTACAGCACCCGCCATACGAGCTCGGTCAGTCAAACGGTCTGCATAATCATGAGCCTCGGTTTTAAATGGAAGCGTTACATTTAGGCCACATCCACCATTCAAAAAAAACTCATCAACACTTGCTGCAAAGTTCCCAATGTTCACGAGCTGTCGCTCATAAACTAACTTTTGCTTAGTCTGTATGGCAAATTCTTTGTGAATTATCGGTGAGTAACTATGTTTAATCGGATTACCAAACACAGCATATTGATCAAGCATATTTAATGCATCCGTTCACAATTTCATTCCCAACTGGAACTTCGCTAGCATCAGAAATCGACCCGGCTAATCATATCAGATCAACTCAGGAGAAAATGAGATCCAATCTCTTGGTGGAAGATATTTTTCATACAATTCTGCCTCTGCGCTTCCTTGCTCAGGTTTCCAATCATAGATCCAACTTACCATGGGCGGCAAAGACATCAAAATAGACTCTATCCTGCCATTTGTCTGCAGACCAAAAAGCGTACCTCGATCATAAACTAAATTAAATTCAACATATCTCCCACGACGATATAACTGAAAATTCCGCTCGCGCTCGCCGAATGGCTGCGATTTTCGTCTGTTGAGAATAGGGAAATAAGCAACTAAAAAGCTATCACCAATGCACCGCATCAAGTGAAAGCTTTCCTCAAAATGCAGCTCGTTGAAATCGTCGAAAAACAAACCTCCTATGCCACGATGCTCGTCACGATGAGGCAGATAAAAATATTGGTCACAGCCTTTTTTAAATCTTTCATAAAGCTCAGGCGACACTTTCTCGCAAGCATTCTTCGCCTCACGATGCCAATGCACGCAATCTTCTGCATTTCCATAGTAAGGTGTCAAATCATATCCACCACCAAACCACCATATAGGGTCATGATCAGATTTTTCCGCAACGAAAAACCTAACATTGGCATGCGCACTTGGCACGTAGGGGTTTTTTGGATGAACAACCAAAGACAGTCCCATCGCCTCAAAACCACGGCCTGATAATTCTGGTCTCTCCTGTGTAGCAGACGCAGGTAAAGTTGTTCCATAGATATGTGATACGTTCACTCCTAACTTTTCTACAATGGAGCCTCCTGAAAGAGATTTACTACAGCCCCCGCCGCCTTCTTCGCGAGACCATAGGTCTTCTCGCCAAACACCATCATCTATCGCGTCAAACTCTCCACATAATCGAACTTGCAGAGAGTCCAAATATTCTTTGATCGCTGCTTTATCCATCTTCTTTATCGTGCCCTCACCACGTTACCTGAGGCAACATCTATAATTTCGCTCACATTATCTGCCCCTCCAACACTTCCGGGAGAAACAAAATCGATAGCGTTCAAAAAATACTTCATGACCTTTGATTCGGTCCGCGCGGCCGGTTGGCCATTCGGATTAGCGGATGTAGATACAAGCAGCCCGCCGAAATGCGCACATAGCGCTCGTGCAGGCGGGTGCTTGATTACTCTAACCGCCACCTTTTCGTTTTCGCCTAGGATGACTTTTGACAACTTACCATTGTGCGGCACTAAGCAAGTGATCGGATGATTCACTGAAGAAGACTCGATAATTAGCTGCGTTCTCCGAGAAAAGGGGCCAAGTATAGATTTTAACCGCTCGATTTTATCGGTTATGAGAATCAGGCCTTTACTCTCAGGCCGACTCTTAATTGACAGCAACCTTCGAACCGACATCTCATTATTAGCATCACAACTTAAGCCCCATACCGACTCTGTAGGCACAGCCACCACCCCGCCGTCCCGCAAAATTTTTGCCGCATGAATTATCTCTGGATGACTCATCCAATCCACGAGCCATTCACCTAACGGTTCAATTTTTCCTGCAGAGCTTTATCTTTAGAAACTACAGTATCTGCATTTTTTTTACGTTCTTCAACCAGCCTCTGTAGTAAGTCACTGTCGCTAATAGCCAAAATTTGTGCTGCTAAATATGCGGCATTCTTTGCGCCTGCTTTACCAATAGCTACTGTTGCAACGGGAATTCCCGCAGGCATCTGAACCGTGGATAACAATGCATCAAGGCCATTCAAAGAGGCATTTATAGGTATTCCTATAACTGGTTTCAAGGTGGCAGCCGCTACCGCTCCCGCGAGATGAGCAGCCATTCCTGCCGCACAAAGAAATACCGAGCAACCCCGCTCTTCGGCATCCTGGACATATTTGGTCGTAACAACCGGAGTTCGGTGCGCAGATGTAATTTTCACCTCGTAGGATATTTGGAATTCTTCCAGAATCTTAAAAGCTGGTTCCACCACTGGCAGGTCGGAATCAGACCCCATCAGTATTGATACAAATTTTTCAGTCATTTTTGTCCTCAAAACCGTTAAAAAAAGCAGACTAGCCGAAGCAATGAACCTGCGCAAGCGTTTTAAAATTATAACCGATAACGGGCCTTGTATACGATTCAAAATTAGTCCGAGTGATCCTTCTTTTACCCTGAGAATAACCTCGACAGCAAACATCCCCTTACCACAGAAAATTTGATGCGTTTATGGTAATTCTGATGTGTTTTTATGCGCTCCCAGAACTGATACAATCTTTGATAACCCGCTGAAGCTGCTATTTACACAGGAAAAATCGCACTAATCATGGCTATTATGCAAATTTTAAAATACCCGGATCCACGTCTCAGGCTAAAAGCTTCTCCTGTTGATCTTGTGGACAATGATATAAAGGATCTGGTAAACGACATGTTTGAAACCATGTGGCATGCTAATGGTATTGGGCTAGCCGCTACGCAAGTTGATATTCATAAAAGAATCGTTGTCATGGATCTAAACGGCGATGGCAGCGCTCCTCGTGTATTTATAAATCCTGAGATTGAAGTACTTGATCCAACATTTGCCTCATACGAGGAAGGTTGCCTGTCTATTCCAGATGTCACTGAGAGCATTGAGCGCCCATCCAAAGTCACGATAAAAGCCCTTGATCAAGACGGGAAAAGTTTTCAAGAAGATGCAACAGACCTTCTTGCGGTTTGTATACAACACGAGATCGATCATCTCGAAGGAAAGCTCTTTGTCGATTACTTGTCCTCAATGAAACGCCAGCGCATAAGAAAAAAAATGAAAAAAAATCGTGAATAGGTCACATCGATCTTGAAAATTATTTTTGCGGGTACTCCAGAATTCTCGGCTTCACATCTCGAGTTTCTTCTAAAACAAAATGATCATTCAATAGTAGGCGTTTTTACTCAACCAGATCGGCCATCGGGAAGAGGCAGAAAACTAAAACCGAGTCCGGTAAAAAAAGTTGCTGAGCAGAATCAAATACCGATCTTTCATCCGATATCTTTCCGGGATGTTGCCTCGGTTAAAATGGTTCAAAAACTACAGGCAGACCTCATGATAGTAGTAGCGTATGGTCTTATCCTGACAGAAGCGGTGCTGAAGCTCCCTCGATTCGGTTGCATTAATGTCCACGCCTCACTTTTGCCACGATGGCGAGGAGCGGCACCCATCCAAAGGTCCATTGAGGCTGGAGACTCCGAAACAGGAATTTCAATAATGCAAATGGACACTGGTCTAGATACTGGCGATGTTTTAGCCACCTCTCGCTGCACAATCGGTCCTATAGATAACGCGGATAGTATTTCTAGAAAATTATGTGATCTTGGCGGGCCCGCTTTATTGCATTCGATCCAGCTCATCGCTCAAGGCCGTTCAATCCCTGTTCCACAGAATGATTCGTTGAGTTGCTATGCTGAGAAAATCAAAAAAAATGAGGCTCTTATAAATTGGCATTCAGACTCAATAGTATTAGAAAGAAAAATTAGGGCATTTAATCCAAGCCCCGGGGCATATTCAATAATTGATAGTAGGCGAATTAAGATTTTTAGCGCTATCTCCCTTCAGAAACAATCAACAGAATCTCCAGGAACCATACTCAAAATAAACAAGATGGGTCTGGAAATTTCGTGTGGTAAAGGCAATCTTCTGCTTGAGGAAATTCAATTAGCGGGTAAATCTAGAACACATGTCCGAGACATGCTTAGATCCAGCACTTGCTTTTTTAGGGTTGGGCAAACATTTGAGTAATAACAATTGAATATACGCGGTACTGCAGCTCAAGTTCTTGCACAGGTTTTTCGAGGTAAATCCCTCTCATCCGCCTTACCCCCCCGTGCCGAGTGTTTAGATAAATCCGAAAAAGGCATGTTGATGGATTTGTGTTATGGATCGCTTCGCTGGTTTCCGCAGATTGAGTTTTATTTGCAAGCACTCCTGAAAAAACCGCTTCGATCAAAAGACCTGGAAATAAAGGCTCTCTTGGTCTCGGGTATATACCAGCTGATGAAATCTCAAACACCGCCGTATGCCGTGGTTCATAGCAGCGTATCTGCCACAGAAGTGCTGGGAAGGTCTTGGGCAAAAAACCTAGTTAATGGAGTACTTCGATCTTTTCTGCGTCAACAAGAAACTTTGAGCAAAAGTTTGTCCAATAACCGTTGTTTTGTGACTGCACATCCGACGTGGATTTTGAGGGCTCTTGATGACGCTTGGCCAAAAGAAAGTTCAGACATTGTGCGAGCAAATAATGCTCGAGCGCCAATGATTTTGAGAGTTAACAAAACAAGGTGCTCCCGTGATGACTATATGAATCAACTTCAAGAGGCAGGGCTAAAGGCAAAACACACATTATTTAGCCCTGAGGGGATTCAACTCGAAACCCCTATAGATATCTCCAAGTTGCCAAACTTTGAAGAAGGCTTCTGCAGTATCCAAGATGAGGCTGCGCAACTCGCCGCTGGATTGCTTGAACTGAAACCTGGTCAGACTGTCCTTGATGCATGTTCTGCTCCTGGAGGAAAGACCGCACATATAGCCGAAACCCAACCCCTTTTGCGGTCACTGCTTGCGATCGACAAAGATTCAGGAAGATTGCAAAAAGTTAAAGAAAATCTAGCACGTCTTGATTTGCAATGCGACACCCTGCATGCAGACGCGACAAATCCACAAGAATGGTGGGACAATTCTTTTTTCGACCGTATTCTTATCGATGCACCTTGCACGGGAACCGGCGTAATTCGCCGCCATCCAGACATTAAACTTTTACGAAAAGCTTCAGACATTGAAAAACTCTCATACAATCAGACATCGCTGCTTGCAGGTTTGTGGCCGACACTGAAACAAGGGGGTATTTTGCTGTACTCAACTTGCTCTGTTATGCCGGCAGAAAATGATAAAGTAATAAAAAACTTTCTTCAGGAAGTGAAGACCGCTAGATTGCAACCGATAAAAGGGGAGTGGGGACTTGCAACTCCATCGGGCCGACAGTTATTTCCAACTCTTAATGGCCATGATGGATTTTATTATGCTCGACTGCACAAATTGTGAAGACTGCTTTTGATCTGAGGAACTTATGAAAATTATAATCGTCGGTGCAGGCCAGGTTGGGGGAACACTCGCAGAAAACCTTGCCCAAGAATATAACGATATCACCTTAATCGATATAAGCCAAAGGGCTCTTCAGGTCCTCCAGGATCGACTAGATATTCAAACTATTGTCGGTTTGGGAAGTCACCCAGATGTGCTGGTGCGCGCGGGTATTGAAGATGCCGATATGTTGGTTGCGGTCACGAATAGCGATGAGGTAAATATCATCGCATGCCAAGTCGCATATTCCTTATTTCATACTCCAACCAAGATTGCACGAATACGGGCCTATAGCTATATAAAGCCTAAGTATTATGAAAAGCTTTTCAATCATAAGCACATGCCGGTAGATGTCATGATCACACCAGAACAAGTTGTAACCGATTACATAACTCGACTTGTGGCCCAACCAGGTGCGCTTCAAGTGCTTGATTTTGCAGATGGGATCATTAGGCTAGTTGGTTTAAGGGCCGTGGCAAACAGTCCACTGGTTGGTCACTCACTTAAAACTCTTAAGGATCATATTCCTCAAGTGGACGCGCGAGTCGCCGCCATCTATCGAAAAGATAGAGCTCTTATTCCCTCTGGGGATACGATCATTGAAGATGGTGATGAGGTTTTTGTTATCGCCGCCAAGAAAAACATCCCAATTGTGATGAGTGAACTTCGAAAGTTAGAGAAACCATACCATAACGTAATTATAGTGGGTGGTGGAAATATTGGATATCGCGTCTCTAAGGCACTCGAGGGCCACTATAGTGTCAAAGTCATAGAGAGCTCCAAAGAGCGAGCAGAGTTTTTGGCCGAAAAGCTCGACAAAGCCGTTGTATTGAATGGCTCTGCGACAGACAGAGAACTGTTACTAGATGAAAATGTTGATCGCGCGGATGTATTTATCGCTCTGACAAATGATGATGAAGTTAATGTCATGTCCTCCCTCCTAGCAAAAAGATTAGGGACAAAAAAAGTTATGACCTTAATAAGCAATCCAGCATATGCCGATCTGATGCAAGGTGGAGATATAGATATTGCCATTTCACCTCAACAAGCCACTACTAGCTCTTTGTTGGCTCACGTGAGGAAGGCGGACACAGTGAGTGTTCATTCATTGAGAAGAGGGGCAGCTGAGGCATTAGAAATAATAGTTCATGGAGATAAAAAGAATTCTAAGGTGGTCGGAAGAAAGATTGAAGAAATTAGATCACCACCAGGAACCACACTGCCTGCTCTTGTTCGCGACGGAGAAGTGCATATCGCCCATCGGCACACAGTAATCCAAAGTGATGATCATGTGATTGTCTTTGTTGTAGATAAAGCCAATACTAGCGCAGTTGAACAACTTTTCACTGTTGGTTTTACCTTTTTTTAGGGTTTCAATATGCACTCAGCTCCAATTGCCCGCGTGCTAGGCTTATTATTAATTGTTTTCAGTCTTACAATGCTCACGCCTGTTTTCGTTGCCTTCATATACAATGAGGCGACAGAAAAAATGTTCATCTTAGCCTTCTCAATAACCCTAATTGTCGGCCTTTTATTCTGGCTGCCGGCACGCTCTAAAACCATGGAATTGAGGACCCGAGATGGCTTCGTAGTTACAGTATTTTTTTGGCTCGTTCTTAGTACCTTCGGGTCACTACCTTTCATGTTGTCGGAAGGATTGGAACTTTCTTTCACTGATGCTCTCTTTGAATCGGTCTCAGGATTGACAACTACAGGTGCTACAGTTATTACGGGTTTAGATGACCTACCAAAGTCAATCCTCTACTATCGTCAGCAGCTTCAATGGTTGGGTGGAATTGGGATCGTGGTTATTGCCGTAGCCATTTTACCCATGCTTGGTGTGGGTGGAGTGCAGATTTATCGCGCCGAAACCCCCGGGCCAATGAAGGATACCAAGCTGACTCCACGCATTGCCCAAACCGCAAATGTTCTTTTTAAGATTTATCTACTCCTCACCATTGCCTGCTGTATGGCGTATTGGTGGGCCGGGATGTCATTTTTTGATGCCTTAAGTCACAGTTTTTCCACTATCGCTATAGGGGGATTTTCAACTCACGACGCCAGTATTGGTTATTTTAATAGTGACATAATAATGGTCATATGCACTTTTTTTATGATCATCTCAGGAGTTAATTTTGCCCTCCACTATGCCGCATGGCACAATCAAAAGCTATCCTGGTATTGGAGTGATCCGGAAGCCAGGATGTATCTGACCTTAATCTGCACGGGCGCCTTGATCACTTGTTTATATTTGTATTTTAGCGACACTTACCGTCTGAGCGATAGCATCTCCCAAGGTATTTTTCAATTCGTATCCATTATGACAACAACTGGTTTCTCAACAACAGAATTTGTTAGTTGGCCCACGTTTCTCCCTTTCTTCTTAATAGTGATGTCTTTTTTTGGGGCCTGTGCAGGGTCAACCGGTGGTGGTATTAAGATTGGCCGAATGTTAATTTTGTTCCAACAGGGCGTGCGAGAAATTTACCAACTGATTCATCCGAATGCGCTGTTACCGATAAAAATTAATAACAGAAAAATTCCCGATCGGGTTGCAGATGCAATATGGGCTTTCATTGGCGTTTATCTCGCAATCTTCTATTTGATGGTCCTACTTTTACTAGCCAGCGGTCTAGATTATGTAACCGCTTGGTCTGCCACCGCAGCATCTCTCAACAACTTGGGACCTGGGCTTGGAGCAGTGGCTAATAACTATTCTCAACTTGGAAATTTTCCAAAATGGGTGCTATGTTGGGGGATGCTGTTAGGTCGATTGGAGATTTTTACGCTTCTCGTTCTCTTTACACCGACCTTTTGGCGCCGTTGAACGATCAACCCCCAGCCTATCAATCTGAAGTAGCTCGTCTAGCTTGGTAATAGGCTTCTTCAGAAATAAGATGGTAAGCCATAGCGTCTTCTTTAAAATTCTGAGCGGATTCAGCAATACGTTTTGAAAGATCATTTCTTGTGGATATTTCTATTAGGACTTGTTTCGACAGTTTGCGAAACTCAGATAGGACCGATTCTGGCAGCTTTCGGAGCTTAACACCATGTTTCCGAATTAGTTCGGCTAAAGCTTTATTGTTCTTGGCTGTATATTCATCAAGCATATCCTGATTAACTGCACGCGTTGCTACTTCAACAATCGCTTTCAGATCATCTGGCAGGATTTCGAACGCATCTGAGTTCACAATAAATTCCAGCATTGAGCCTGGCTCATGCCAGCCAGGATAGTAATAATATTTCGCCACTTGATGAAACCCAAGTGCCAAGTCATTATATGGTCCAACCCACTCCGTAGCATCTATTACACCTGTCTGCATCGACGTATAAAGTTCATTGCCAGGCATAGTCACTGATGTTCCCCCGGCTCGTGTGATAACCTCACCTCCAAGGCCAGGAATACGCATCTTCAAACCCTTTATATCTTCCATTGAATTAATCTCTCGATTAAACCACCCAGCCATTTGAACACCAGTGTTGCCACCTGCAAAAGGCACCAAATTGAAGGGTTCATATAGCTCTCTCCATAATTCTAGCCCGCCACCATAATGCAACCAACCATTTATCTCCTGAGCATTCAAACCAAACGGCACTCCAGTAAAGAAGACTGTTTCCTCAGCCTTGCCGGTCCAGTAATAAGAGGCCCCATGCCCCATCTCTGTTATTCCTTGCGATACTGCATCGAAAACTTCAAAAGCTGGCACCAATTGGCCCGCTCCAAACACCTTGATCTTCAATCTACCAGCGCTCATGCGTTCGACGAGGCGAGCAAAATTTTCAGGGGCAGTTCCGAGTCCGGGAAAATTTTTTGGCCAACTGGTTACTAATTTCCATTCAAATAGTTGTTGCGGATCTCGAACCGTGACTTCATCTGTTTGAATTGGCTCTTCCTTTGCACATCCAGAAAGGAGATTGATTAAAATTAAGGCCCCCAAGTAACGCATAATTAGCTCTCCATTTAGTAAAAAAACGAGTCCAACGTTTTTTTGAAAAATGTCTGCCGCAGTCTCAGCTCTCTGATAACCCCGCAGACTCCAATATCAATATTTTTGTACCAACCTCTTCAAACCTAATATGAACACGTGCACGCGGACCACTGCCCTCAAAATTCAGGATCACACCTTCACCAAATACTTTGTGAAAAACCTGCTGACCAAGATTAAATCCCGCATTCAACCCCGAGTCGCTTCGCACTGAAGAGTCCGCATAGGTTGTTGGCCGCACAATCGTATTGCCTAATCGAACTTCTTCTATAACGTCGCTGGGTATATCACGAACAAACCGCGACACCGAGTTAAAAGACTCTCTACCATGGATAGAGCGAGATTCTGCAAAAGTCAAATAAAGTTTTGTCATGGCGCGAGTGATGCCTACATAGGCTAATCGGCGCTCCTCCTGAAGTCTTCCGGGCTCCTCAATTGACATGACATGCGGAAACAAGTTCTCTTCCATGCCCGCAATAAAAACGAGCGGATACTCAAGGCCCTTAGCACTGTGGAGTGTCATTAATTGAACTGCATCCTCATCGATATCAGCCTGCCGATCACCTGCATCCAGAGCGACTTGATCTAAGAACTGAGCCAGGGGTGACAAATTCGCATCCTCGGGTTCAAAATTTCCACAAGCACTCACTAACTCTTCCAAGTTCTCTACGCGCGCCATACCCTTCTCACCTTTCTCACGCTTATAGAGATCCATTAAACCGCTGCGCTGAATTATTGTTTCGGTTTTTTCAATCAAAGGGAGCTCTTTGACCTCATTAGTCATCGAAGCGATCAGTTTCAAAAACTTTGTCAATGCACTGCTTGCCCTGCTGGACAATTCATTGTCTGATATTGCTATCGATGAAGCGATCCAGAGGGTGCAACCCTGGCGTCTAGCGATATCTCGGATTATGCTTTGTGTTCGCTCTCCAATTCCCCGAGCAGGCAGATTAACCACGCGTTCGAAAGCCATATCATCGTCGCTATTACTTATAAGACGCAGATACGACAGAGCATTTTTAATTTCCATGCGTTCATAAAAACGCTGCCCTCCATATATGCGGTAAGGAATCTCTGCACGCAGCAATGCAGACTCAAGAACGCGTGACTGAGCATTAGAGCGATATAAAATCGCTGCATCCTCTCGCCTACTGCCGTCACCAACCCATTGTTTAATGCACTCGACAATATAACGAGCCTCATCATGCTCATTGAAAGCCGCATACAGTGCTACTGACTCTCCCTCACCGGCCTCCGTCCACAATGTTTTGCCCAACCTGTCAGAATTTCTTTCTATGACTGCGTTAGCAGCCCTTAAAATATTCGATGTCGAGCGATAATTCTGTTCTAACCGAACTATGCTGGTGTCTTCAAAATCTTTTTCAAAACGAAGGATGTGATCTACCTTTGCACCGCGCCAACCATAAATTGACTGGTCATCATCGCCAACCGCTGTAACACTGCAATTCGTGCCAGCTAAGATTCGTAACCAAGCATATTGCACAGCATTAGTGTCTTGGAATTCATCCACCAAAACATGCTGGAATCGATTCTGATAATGTTCCAAAATCTCAGAGTTATTCCTCCATAATTCCAGTGATCTTAGCAAAATTTCGGCAAAATCGATTACTCCTAGTCGATCACAAACTGCTTCATATTCTCGATACACGCGGAGCATTGTTAGAGTATAAGGGTCCCCATTTTCCTGAATGTGTTTTGACCTTAAACCTTCATCTTTCTGGGAGTTAATCCACCATTGAAACTGTTTAGGCGGCCATCGCTGTTCATCTAAATCTAGGGTTCGCATCAGTCGCTTTACGAGACGTAACTGATCTTCCGAATCTAATATTTGAAAATCTTCCGCTAGGTCAGCATCCCGCCAATGAGACCTGAGCAAACGATGCGCAAGCCCATGAAAAGTTCCTACCCACATGCCTTGAGCAGGAATTTTAAGCAACTTATCAATTCGTTCCTTCATTTCGCGCGCTGCTTTATTGGTAAAGGTAACTGCTAATATCCCATGAGATGGGGCGTTATTTACTTGTATTTTCCATGCTATCCGATGGACAAGAATACGAGTTTTCCCGCTACCGGCACCTGCAAGAACCAATAAATGTGGGCAATCACTGGTGACTGCAATCTCCTGCTGAGGATTTAACTTGTTAAGAATATTGGTGACGTCCATAGACATGAAGTTTATCAAGTTAGCGACAAAAATACGGCCATTTTCTGCGTTTCTTTTTTCTTGAACCACTTGGAAAGGTTCCAAAACAATTTAATTTAAATCCGCTCTCTTTGCTCGCTCCCTTGGGCATCTTGCTTCTTGTAATTTTTTACTAAATAGTTAGCGTGTTTCTCATGAAACCGGCACTACTTACACAATTTATCAACGAAAATTGCTCAAATTAAGAAAGTCTGAGCGCAAGGGTGCAGAATATATTTTATGAAATTTAATGCCAATGATACGTATGCGTATCGCAGACCTAGCTCAGCGAGCAGCAGTCAGCGAGCCTACGTTGGCTCGATTTTTTCGGGCCACAGGCTGCGGATGATCTAGATAAAGACTTGTACCTGTCTCTTCCTCAGCAGTGAGCCTCTAGCCCGGGTCACGGCCAAATTGCCGTCAATGATGCAGACTCCGTAAAAGATTACACCTGCAAAGTTTTTGGCTCAACCTCAGACACGCTGCTTAAAGTTCGTGGTGACCCGATGTTAGAAAATTAAGACACAGTCGTTTAAGCAATTTGTCACTCTAGGCGTGTTGAGTTTTATGAATTTGGAGCATCAGTGGCTGTTGCATTTGGTGCGCAACATAAATTGATAACCCTGATAAAAATTTGAAGCAAAACATTTATTACGGTTTAGGTGGGAGTGGGATGAGTTTGGACGTCTGTTCAAGGTAACGCAGATACGAAGGGTTTTGTCCCCATCTTTTTCTTCCACGAGCTTCATGTAATTCAACACCACTAACCTTCAACAACAACAGGATTACAAAAATTGGTGAAATCAAGCCAATCCACTGCCATCCAATCAGAACTGGCGCCGAGACCAACGCAACACCACACCATAGTAGCATCTCTCCAAAATAATTGGGGTGCCGCGACCAAGACCATAAACCGTGCGTTATAAACTCCGCCTTTTTGTTTGGGTCCCTTCGAAATTTTGTTTTTTGATGATCAGCAATGACTTCGAAAGCAAATCCAAAGGCCCAGATTCCGAACCCTAACCAAGCATAATAGTTTAAGTCAGCTTTGTAATTAGACGTTAACGCCGCCAACGCCATAGCAAGCGTAAGAAACACCCACAAACCTTGCAACGTCCATGTCATCAAGAACCACCAAAATCGCGTTTTGATCAGCGTGAACCTGTCATCGCTTCCCGTTTCTTTTACTCGAAAAAACAAAAAAGAGCCCAATCTAGATGCCCAAACCAATACCAAAAAAACTAACAGAAGATCCCTCAGGGTGACGGTTGGCACAGAAACTAGAGCAACTAACATTACAGTTATGTGGGTCACAGATCCTGTAAGATCATAATAGTGTTCTGTTTTAAAAATATAAGCCGGAATAAACATTAACCACTGAATTGCAAAAGCAGTAAAACAACACAATACAATTACAGGAAATCCCTGCACCGTGGCGCTATCATGACTGAGCGCCTCCATCACGACGCAGGCCGTAATTAGACACAAAACAATCCCCATTAATGATTTCCTATTACTCATGTATATTCCCATAAAACTTTTCTAGAAAACCGCATCCTAAGCCGTTACATCTATTCTTTTGCCGTTAAAAGTTAGTCCTTTCAAACATCTTACTGCACTAGAATTACACTATGAATATGGCTTTATGAGGCAAACGCATCCAAGTTATTACGCTAAGTAATAACGAATAGTTCATGAAATTGTTCTTTTGATAATCCAGTGACTCTTTTTACGGAGAACTGTTGCTAGAGCAATTAACTACGCTTAATGGCTTTTAATCGTTGTAGCGATAAAAGCGCGCCGGTGCTAATGCGTGCACTTTTTCGAATTTAAAAACTAAGCTTGTAGACATGTGTTGAAAATTTATCCATTACTCCCTGCTACCAAAATTTTTATCGGAAGCATCACTTGCCGAGACACGTATGATCTGTCCCTTCGGGCCATCCGTGGCCACAAGCAAACTACCATCAAGAGCGACGGTGATGTGCCTTACCCTGCCCAGGTCCTCGAAAAGAATCTCTTCTCCAATAACCTTCCCATCACTTATCGATAATCTCCGTACATCGCCGGGAACCAAAGCAGACAAAAATAGACTACCTTTCCATGCAGGAAACATGTCCTTGTCATAAAAGACCATGCTTGAGGGCGCTATAGACGGGACCCAGTATTTAATTGGCTGTTCCATACCCGCTCTTTCAGTGAAAGGCGATATCATGGCGCCGCTATAATCTATTCCGTAAGTAATGGCGGGCCAACCATAATTAAGCCCGGATTTAAGTATGTTCAGTTCATCTCCTCCCTTGGGACCATGTTCGTGTTCGAAAATTATTTTTCCCCTACTGCCTAATGCGAGTCCCTGCATATTTCTGTGGCCATAAGACCATATTTCGGGAAGAGCATCTTCCTGTCCAACGAAAGGATTGTTGTCAGGCACAGAGCCATCATCATTAACTCGGATGACTTTACCAAAATGGTTATCCAAGGTTTGGGCTTTTTCCCTTGGGTTAAATGCATCGCCTGATGTGATCAATAACGTCCCATCATTTAAGAAAAGCATCCTAGCACCATAATGCGCGGCCGCTTTCCTGAAGGGTTTAGCGGAAAAAATAGTTATGATGTCATGTAGTGAGCCGTCCACGTACCTACCCCGAATAATTTTAAGAGTATTAAGACTTGGGGTTCCCAACTTTGTCTCGGAGAATGACAAATAAATATACCGGTTGTCAGAAAAATTTGGATGCAATATAACATCCGAGAGCCCGCCTTGGGTTTTAAACAAAACCTTCGGAACTCCCTCTATAGATTTCGAATCTAGCTGCCCATCAATTATCCGTCGCAGTCTTCCCACTCGCTCTGTAACTAAGTATTCACTTTCAGAAAGAACGGCTAGACTCCATGGATGTTCAAGATCGCTGGCAATAGTTTCGAACCGATAATCTCCACTTGGGGACGCTATTACATCCAAGGCGAATAAAATCATAAAGAATAGACAATAAGCGTGTTTCATGACTTACTCCTGCATAAATTTACGCCAAAAACGTACCCCGAGAGGTACCCAATACATATGAGGATAAACTTACCCAGATAAGTTCGCGCTCCTGCAATGAGTTCTAAATCATAGAAGAAGTTTGGCATCGAAACCAAAAGTAAAAATATCGACACCGCCCCAGCTAGCGCATAAAGATATTTTTGTTCAATCTGAACCCAGATCAGTATTATTCGAGCTGCGAAGAAAGCAACAAGAAGGACCACGGATATAATAACCGCAATGGGAAATTCTCCTCGTGTATTCATACCGATCAGATCCGAAAGAATCGTCGTCACGGCCACCCCAGCACTAACGGGCATCCCTGTGCGATTCAACCAAATCAGGTTACTGAGAGTGGTCTGACAGATGAAAACTAATGAAGCTAGCATACACACTGTGAGAAGCAATACACTATCTTTCAAAATGTCGTTCATTTTCAACTCACCGTACTTTCAATGGCTAGTAGCATAACAGATCATAATATTCCATCGCACATAGGATCTATCTGCACCAGGAAAGCTGTTGAGTAGGGCTAGAGTAGTTTGAATAATCTATCATGCTTTTGTGCCCGCTAGAGTAGCTATTCGTCGCCGAGTCTGAATATTTCTTGTCCGCGTGAATAAGTCGCTATAATCCTCAGATTCATCAATGATTTTGTCGTCATCCGAAGAGGATCCTCAGAGACAATGACAAAATCGGCCAATTTTCCCACCTCTATACTTCCTTTATCGCCCTCCTCAAAATGCTGATAAGCGGCGTTAATTGTTATCGCCTCAAGTGTTTCATATATAGATATTTTCTGGCCTTCTCCAAGTATTTTCCCCGATCGTGTTAGCCGATTGGTGGTTGCCCACAACAACCTCACCATATTGGGAGGTACTATTGGAGCATCATTATGGACCGTGAAAGGCATATTTCTCCGCACGGCCGAATTGGTTGGACTGATGCGGTTCGCCCTGATTGGGCCAAGAACCGAATCTCGATGCCAGTCACCCCAATAAAATGTATGAGCCGAAAAGAAAGAGGGTATTATGTTCAAAAACTTCATTTCATCGAGTTGGTCCTCTCGTAATGTTTGAGCATGAATCATTACAGTCCTATGATCAGTTTTTATATTCGCTTTTTTTATTCCCTCAATCAACATATCTGCCGCCGCATCGCCATTGGCATGCGCCAAAATCGGTATTTTTGCTTCTGAAAATGCCAAGATATTTTCGTTAACTGCAGTCTGTGAGATGATTGGATAGCCCCGATAACTATGCGCCTCTCCAGAGGGAGGTTTGAAATAGGGTTCCGAGAGGTAAGCAGTTTTACCTTGGGGTGATCCGTCTAGAATTAGCTTGACACCTCCCAGTTTAACTCGGTTTTCGTATCGTCCAAAATTAAGCGATCTTATTTGAGATATAGGAATGTCCTGACCTATTACATAGGCAATAATATCAATTTTAAGATGCCCCTTTTTAGCGGCCATCTTGAGAAGAGCCAGAGATGGCCCGCTTGCGGCGCCATCTTGAGCAGTTGTAATACCATGTCTCGCGTATACCTGAATCGCCTTCTCATAGCCATCAATGGGGTTTTTCACAGAAGCCATTGCCATCTTTTGCAGGGGATAGGCAGCTGTTTCCTCCACCACACCATTTGGCTCAGAAGAAGACAAGTACCTCCGAATTTTCCCTCCGGGAGGATTAGGTGAAGCAGCACTTATCTTTGTAATTGAAAGTGCCTTGGAGTTGGCCACGCCAAGATGGCCGGAAACGTGGATCAAATACACCGGAATCTCTCGGCTGATTTCATCCAAATCTTCCCTAGTGGGATGCCTTTGTTCCTCAAGCAAGGAATCATCATAGCCGAAGCCAATTAGCCACTCCCCGGGTTGTAATTTTTTATCCGCCAATGATTTTTTAAGGACCGCTTTTAGATCCTTAATTCCTTCGACCGGTCCCACTGGCGGTGAAGCAACGTTTACAAATTGCGAAGTAAAGGCCAAGTAAGAGGCATGGCCGTGCGCATCTATAAAACCTGGCAAAATAGCTTTATCTCCTAGTATGATATGCCGCCCAAGGATGTTTTTTCCTTCCTCAGGACTACCAATCCATTCAATTCGTTCCCCATTCACCGCGATCGATAGAGGTCTGGCAATTTTTTCGCCGACCATTGTGATGGTTTTGTTTGAAGTGAATATGATGTCGGCTTTTTCGATAGCGAAGCTTCCACTGGCAAAAATCATCACTGTTGTGCATGCCATAAATTGGCAGAATGAAGCAAACTGATACTTAGCATTTAACACAGATACAAGGCGCATAGAGCAGTCCTGCGTTTTTAGGGCCATCAATTAATCATCAAGGGAGCGAGCAATCAACTCCTTCTGAATTTCATTGCTTCCACCATAGATTTTCTGAACCCGCGCGTCAGCATAGGCCTTCGCAATAGGATACTCCATCATGTAACCGTAACCACCAAAAAGTTGCAGACACTCGTCGGCCACCTCGCACTGCATTTGTGAACCCCACCACTTGGCCATTGCGCCATCTACCGACTCCAAATTACCGCCAATAACCTTGCAAATACACTCATTAACAAAAGAACGAGTAACCTCTAATTTGCTCTTCGCTTCGGCCAGCTTGAATCGCGTATTCTGAAAGTCCATCAACCGCTGGCCAAATGCTTTCCGTTCCTTCACATAACGGATAGTCTCGCTCATCATCCCATCCATTGCTCCAATAGCTCCAATCCCAATTACAAGGCGCTCCCAACCTAACTGACTCATTAGCTGAAAAAAACCTCTCCCCTCGTTTTGCCCGAGGAGATTAGTTCGTGGAACTCTGACATCTTCAAAAAACAACTCAGAGGTGTCTTGACCTTTCATGCCAAGTTTCTTGAGGTTACGCCCCCGTTGAAAACCGGTTACCTCAGAAGTCTCCAGAACAATTAGTGACACCCCACTTGCACCTGCTTCCTTGTCCGTCTTGGCTACGACGATGACAATATCAGCCTGCTGACCATTGGTGATGAAAATTTTTGAGCCATTTAGAACGTAGTCATCGCCATCTGCAGTGGCTGTAGTTTTAACTGCCTGCAGATCCGATCCGGTGCCGGGCTCAGTCATTGCAATGGCTGGTATTATTTCACCCGCAATCAGGCCCGGAAGCCAGCGAGATCTCTGTTCGTCATTTCCATACCCCAAGATGTAATGCATACAGATATTATGAACACCAAACCCCCAGCCTGCATCTCCAACACGTGCCTGTTCGTAGATAGTCATCGCATCAAAACTTTGATCCACGCCTGCTCCTCCAAATTCAGTAGGGGCGGAAGCTCCGAGCAAGCCTGCTGAGCCGGCCTTGAGCCAGAAATCTCTATCGACGACACCTTGCTCTGCCCAAAGATCAGTATTTGGGGCGATCTCTGCCTCCATGAACTTTCGCGTCGATTCCTTGAACATGAGGTGATCTTCGGTCATCCAGTGAGCTTGCCAATCAAAATTCACGGCGCATTTCTCCAAAACACATAAAGTTTCACAAAACTGCAAGTCCTTAGGTTATTAGTTCACTGCAGTAGCTTCCTCGATGATCGGATCCGATATCTATTTTAAGTGTAAAGCATGTCCACAAAGCACACACCCATCAAGGGCATTAATGGATCTTGCTGCAGTCCAATCCTGTCTTGCTGTTCTCTCCAGCACCCTATAAGAGAATTAGGTTTCCATCCATCATGAGCCATTTGGGGAACGGTTTCAAACCAATCCTGGAAATGCTCTGACCATTTTTAGCGATCCGGTTGCAACCGATCGCAGCTGGCAGCAAGACCTGTATTTAGGCGTCCAACTCATATGAAATCGGAGTAAGCAACCTTCCTTGCCCTCCCAAAAAACTCGTCCCACTGCTCATCAGTTAATAGATCGGGCTCACCAAGTGATTTTGCAAGCACATAGTGCTTGCAAATGATCTCCAATCGCTCCGCATGCCCAACTGCGATATCTAAATCACCGCCGCGGCAAATCATGCCATGACTCCCAAGGAGACAAGCCGCCTGATCAGTTAAACCCTCTGCCGCATCGTTCGCAAGCTCTTGCGAGCCAAAAACCGAGTAGGGAACACAAGGAACACTACTATTACCGAATAGACCCACCATATAGTGAAACCCCGGCAGCGGCAGATTGTTGCAAGCCATTGCGACACAGTAGTCTGAGTGCGTATGCACGACAGCATTTGCTTTATCTTGACGGCGATAGATCTCTAAATGCATCCGCCATTCGGATGAGGGCTTCAATTTCCCAGTATAACTTCCATCATCAGCCACCATCACAACTCGCTCTTCGGTCAAGTTTGCAGCTGACGCCCCAGTACAGGATATAAGCATTCCTCCTCGAACCCTGCAGCTTAAGTTGCCGGATGATTGGTTCATCAGACCCTTGTCTTCTACTTGGTTATAAGCCCTTACAAGCGCTGCTCTGAGTGTTGCCTCATCAAAATCTGTCATCTTTTCTTCCTTCTCTTTTGATATGAATAATAGGCTGATCGGCTGAGATAAAAATAAGAAATAGCTCGTCGTGGAAGGCCTGTTTCATTACCGCCAGACCAGTGCACGGTATGCGCACTGTGAACCACAGCATCACCCGGATTTAACTGTGCAGCGAAGGCGCTTTCAGCTTCTTTATTCACGCCAGTAACCCAGGTCTCGCCGGGATAGATATTCTTATGTGAGCCTTTCAGGTAGTGAACGCAACCATTGCCAACATCTACGGGATCCAAGGCAAACCAGACAGTGGCGCCTATGTTGTCCGAATCGCGCTTACCCATCGCATCCACGTGGGGTTCGATCCCCATCCTTTCACCCTCAGGACGATCGAACCAAGCGGCCGATGCACCTATCGCATCGCCGTCCATTAGGCGGGTTATCAACGGCACATGACGCCCCTCCCTCAGCTGCATGTCAAACCAGTCATCGTGGATCTGCAAAGACTTTAGCAAGTTACGAAATTTACCTTCGCCATCCCCACGATCCAGCAGCCTGCGAGCCAAAGGAACTGCCCGGTCTTTCAAAACACTCAGCTCTGCACTATCCAAATAAGCAGGAAGTATGACAAAACCATCACGGTTGTAATCGGACTCAATCCTTTCGAAGTCGAGTTCAGTCATCGAACACTCCCAGAATATGATGATTGAAATTTAGCGCTCTATAAGCCATCCTGAGCCATATTAGTAAAACCAGGATCCCTTTTTTCAACTCACTGACTCCTGATGGCATAAAGAATTCACTGCACCTTTTTAACTGCCAAAGTTAAACTTCCAATCCGTCATCAGGTCGGTAATAGGTTCGACTCATTTCCCCATCATGGGGTTGCCTCGAGTACTGTTGATCACTCACAGCGACGTTTCCCGGTGCCGATGATTCCGAACATATTACTGCTTGGAGCAACGTCAATAACAGCTGAAGGCGGTTGTAGGTCAGTACCCGAAAACCAGCCGGATTGAATTTATCACGGAGTTCGCTATGCAAACCAATTACATCATGCATCGAAAGAAATGATTCAACCAATCCCATCAGGGCCTTTCTTGATCGCAGTCTGGTTTTTGAGGTAATGATGGGCGTTAAATGCTCACCCACCATGCGGTTTTTCGATTTTAACGCGATTAAGCTCAGCCTTCTGGGGTTCTCGAGCAGTTTAATAGGAAGCGAGCCCACATGCATAAAAAGGTCCAAATCGAGTTGAGACGCGGCGGTCAACAACAACCCTTCTGGAACCAGCTTAAACATCATTTTACCGTAAGGTGTCTCCACATCCTCGCAAAGCGATTTCAATGTTGCATTAGTGCCCCTGCATTCAACAATCAAGTCAACGTCGTTCACCATGGCAACAAAATTAGCGCTTGAATCACTAATTAAGTGCCGAATTAAGTTACCCCTCAGGCTTCGATCATCAAAATAGAATATACCTCTGTCCTCGGTTGCTTGATGAACTTTTTGCACCGCCTTCTGAATTTCCTTCTCATCGCTTAAATAATTGGGGGTCTGATCGGACCAAACGTGAGCAAGCATGGGCATATAAGCCTCTGAGTTAACTTGACTTGCTAGAATCTCGCAAACCTTGAAGCCTGCCTTTGCATCGGTCTCTTTGTCTGCCAAGAATTCGATCTTGGAAGCATACTTCTTCGTTATTTCGTAAATATGCACTATCAGCCTTGTATCTGGCCTTACATGCTCAGCAACCATTTTAAGTAGGCCCGTTGATAATCGTTCTTGAAGCTCGATATTATCGAGGTTGCGGGACAAACGCTTGTGAGTTGCATGAAGTCGGATATTTTCATTAAGCGATCTAGCGATGTCCGTTAAATTCACAGATCGCGTTTGCCAAATGCCGCTAAACATGTTTTTTACGAACTTTAGGTCAACCCGTCCCAAAGGCTTTCCAAACCTCGGCGAACAGAGATGCTCTGCAAATGAATAGAGCCTCGAGTCAAGGTCTGCCATTCTTCAACCCCTGTGCAATATCACTTAATAGTGAATGATAAAATTTTTGAATATTCACCCATTAAATATTCTCACCATCACCTAACTCATTTTTTAGAAATATCGCATAAAGCCAAGAAAAATTCTTTCTGTGTTTCGCTCATCAATGAAAATTCTGGCACTCCCATTTCCGTAACTGGGAGACCGGAAAACTCCGGTGACGGCATCTGGAGGCTTGCCGCAATATTGTGCAAGCCCGCACCCTCTTCGACACCAACACTCAAAGCGGCGATTATAGGTTTTGGCCAAACAGGGTTGTCTATTGCCCCAAGGTTAGGCTCAAAGCCAAGATAATTGGCAATTTCTTCCTCAAGCATATTCTCCTCTGAACTTCGCTGCCGCTGGCCTTCAAACCCGTATTTCGTGCTCGACTGGTTACAAATGTAGGCCCAGCGCATCCTGGCATGGAAGCCGGGCAGCGCGAGACAAGCGTCTGTAACACTACCTCCGCCTGACACTAGCCCCTCATGTATCATAAAGTGATATCCAGATACGGGCCAATCATCGCTAACTAACCTAGCCGGCGGGGCGGTATAGATTTCACTAAAACCCCATGACAAATCGTTCGGCAGGTCTGAAGCTCTAAGTATCGCCACGCCGAAATCGGCGCAGGCCTCGCACCAGGCTTTTGAGCCAAATTCGCCAACCTGCTCAATAGTGCTCATGTCGATTGAAAACAATGTACTTCCTCCCTCAAAAGCTCCCACTGTCTACGATTATTCAACCGCTATCAAGCACTTTTAGACAAGTATTCACCCAAAAATAAGATTTGAATGATTTTCTAACAGGCGTGTCGGCATTCTCAAAACAAGACTACCAAGTGAGTAAATCCTGCCCGAGCGATGCAAATAAAACGCGCGTGTAGACCACCTTCTTTTATGGGTGACAAACTCTCTCAGGATCTATCGATTGGCTTGTGACCGATTCCCCACACTGGTAGCCTATTACGTTTTAAAGTATTTTTAGGACACTGCAATGCGTTTCCTAGAACAAAAGCTTATAAAACTTGAATTGAAACAACGTAACGAAGAGGGCTGCAGGACCGAAGAAATTGCCTCTCGTATAGCTACTGCGCTCGAAAGGAATGCCTCAACTACAGATTTTAAGCGCCTCTATGAAGAGTTAGTGAATCTGCCCATAGAACCCTCTTTCCCCTACACCGAACCGTCGACTTTGGACGCAATTCAAGCAGAACGTCCCGATGCACCGCGAGAATTGGGCGTAACCAGCGACGATGCTGAGATCTATAACAGAATCTATGGCGGGTGGCTTGGCCGAGCCGCCGGATGCGCACTTGGAAAACCAGTCGAGGGGTGGCCCAAGCACCGAATTGACACTTTCCTCCGCGAGACCAACTCGCTGCCGCTCGACAACTATCTTCCATTTTCAGATACCTATATGTCAGGCATTCACAAGCCATCAACCCGCGGCAATATCAGGTACATGGACAGGGACGATGATATGGATTACCCGATACTCGGGCTAATGGCACTGGAACGCTATGGTCCTAAATTGACGCCAAGAAGCATGGCCAGCATATGGATCGCCAATATGTCCTATGGGATGGTTTATACCGCAGAGAAAGCAGCATATCGAAATTTCGTTATGAGCATCTGGCCCCCCGAATCAGCAAGCTACCGCAACCCCTATCGTGAGTGGATAGGTGCTCAAATCCGTGCCGATATCTTCGGCTATGTAGCAGCTGGGAAACCTCAGCTAGCCGCAGAGTTAGCATTTCGAGATGCTTCCATCTCGCACGAGAAGAACGGTATTTATGGTGAAATGTTCGTCGCCGCGATGATTGCAGCCGCCTTTGTTTACTCCAAATCCAAAGACATTATAACCGCTGGACTCGGGGAAATACCCGCTCAGAGTCGCCTTGCTGAGTGTGTGCGCAACACATTTTCTTGGTGCCAACAAGAAAAGAGCTGGGAAAATGTCTGGATCAAAATCAATCAGCACTATGGGCACTATCATGGGGTGCATACGATCAACAACGCCGCATTAATTGTGATGGGCCTTTACTATGGTGAGACGGATTTCGAGAAGGGCATTGTTTACACAGTCAGAGGTGGGTGGGACACAGACTGCACCGGCGCAACCGTGGGATCAATCCTAGGCATAAAGGATGGTGCGAAGTCGCTACCTGAAAAATGGGTAGGCGTTCTAAATGATCGTCTTCTGTCCGCTGTTGGCGGTGAGAACGATAATAAGATATCTGACCTTGCGCAGCGAACCTTTGAAGTCTGCAAAAAGATCGATACTGCTCCTGACAAGGCAGCTAAAGCAAAGTTGGAAGGCCCCGCAGAGGGTAGCTGGGAACTCCAGTCCGGCTGGGGTAAGCAGTTGCTTAATTTTTCTAGCGCTACAATAGAGTTTACTGACATGGGACACTTCGCCAGCGAAGACTTTCCAGACCCAAGCAGACTCACATCTAGCTCCTATAGCCATCCCGAACTGAAGTTTAGTTTCGCGATTGACAAGGGCGGGTGGGATTACGAGGTTGACTTTGAGGGACAGATTGATGGAAACACTTTGGAGGGTTTCTTCTATCCCGGATCTCAGCCTGTTCGCGGTCGAAAAATTTTATAAGTTCAGGATAAGAAAATATGAAAATCTCCAATGTCAAAGTCACTGTTTGGGAGTGGAAGAATATCCCTGCCACCAGTTATACAAAGCATTTTAAAAGCTCGGGCTCACATAACGCTCATCTGGCGCTGGTCACAATTGTTGCTGAGGACGGCCTAGAGGGCCATGCATTCCTGGGCTCTTCGCTTGGCTCAATTGGGAATGATACCAACCAGATCATAGAAAGATACAAGCCCCTGCTTGTTGGACAAGATGCTCTCAACCGTGAACGAATCTGGCAGAACTTGTCAAACTGGGCTATCGGATGGAACGCTATGCGGATAATTGGCGCAATTGACATAGCACTCTGGGATATAGGGGGAAAAGCTGCGGGCATTCCAATTCACAAGCTTATGGGTTCCTACAGGGACTCAGCTCCCGCCTATGCAAGTTCCGCCATCCTAGAGACTCCACAGCACTACGTGGAGGAGGCTCTGAAATACAAGGAACTAGGTTGGTCTGCATACAAAATTCATCCGCCCGCTGAGCCGCTGCTAGACATTAAGATTTGCGAGATGGTTCGAGAGGCAGTGGGTGACGACTACCGACTGATGCTTGATGCGTGCTGGGCCTATAGCTACCCGGATGCCCTCCGAGTCGGGAGCGCTGCCGAGGAGCTTGATTTTTATTGGTACGAGGACCCATTGCCTTATGACGATATCTATGGCTATGTGAAACTAAAGCAGGTGCTAAAAATACCCTTAGCTGCAACGGAGCTTCCTGCCACGGGACCAAAGGCCTATGCGCCCTGGATTATGCAGCAGGCAACCGACTATCTGCGAGGCGATCCAGTGATCAAGGGCGGCCTTACCTCCTGCCTGAAAACTGCGCATACGGCAGAGACATTCCAGATGAATTATGAGGTGCATCATGGGGGAAATTCTCTGACGAATGTCGCCAACCTTCATCTCATTATGGCCATACGTAATTGTGAGTATTTTGAAGTGCTCTTGCCAGATGCTGCTCAGAAGCATGGTCTTATCAATGACATCGAGGTCGATGGAAACGGGATGGTACACGCACCACAAGCACCAGGATTGGGTGTCGAAATAGACTTCGAACTGATTAACAGTAATAAAGTGTTGGAGAAATAATGAAAGAATTTATCAACAAAACAGCTTTTATTACCGGGGGAGCAAGCGGAATAGGTTTAGGAATAGCGAGAACGCTATCAAAGGAAGGCATGAATGTAGTTATAGGCGATGTGCAGGACGACCGACTTGATCGCGCAGAAGCCGAATTAAAGGCTATCTCAAATAACATCATGGCGGTGAATGTTGACGTCTGTAACAAATCCGCGCTCCAGGAAGTGGCAGAGATGATTGAAAGACGGTTCGGCACTGTGCAAGTCCTATGTAACAATGCTGGAATACCGGGTGGCGCGAAGGTTCTTGAGACGCCTGACGACCGTTGGAGACGGGTAGAAGAAGTTAACCTCTGGGGACCCATTAATGGCATTAAAGTCTTCCTGCCTCGAATGCTAGAAAGCGATGATGAAGCTCATATTGTAAATACATCCTCTTTCAGCGGAATCCATGGGCATGGGAACCAGTCAGCCTACGGTGCCAGCAAATTTGCTCTGGTAGGGCTCTCGGAATTCCTCAGAAACGATTTAACCGACACCGAGGTATCGGTATCGGTGCTATGCCCGCACGTTGCTGATACGCCGATCATAGATGCGCTGAAAGAGAGAGTTAATGATCAGGTAAGAGAGATGATCGAGGACATGGCTGTCCCGGCAGACACTGTGGGGCAGCAAGTTCTCAATGCAATCAAGCACGAAGAGTTCTATATATTTTGTGATGGGACACACACTAGAAAGATGTTGGAAAAACGCTGCGGGGAAATGCTTGCGGCAATGGATCGACAGTTTCCAAAGGAGAAAGGTCAATGAGTGAGCCAATTTATGAAGTTAAATGGGAACGGTTACCCGACATGCCATGTGGCAAATGGGAGCCCGCTAGCATTGCTATAGACGATAAATTGTATGTACATGGCGGATATGAGTCCGAGATCATCACCAGAAAAAAATTGCATGTCTTTGATCCAGCGGCAGGCACTCACGGTTCCTGGACTCGCTTACAGGACCTGCCAAGCGCTACGAATCACGTTAATCTTGCACCAGACGAGACAGGTTTCTGGTATGCGGGTGGCATGAAGGATATGAATCGGCCCGCTGGTAAGAAACCGGACCATATTATTGCGGAGACCTGGCACTTTGATATTCAGGAAGACCGCTACACAGCCGGGCCGCTGCTGCCGGGTCGACGAGCTGGCGGGGGGTTGGCTCGGCTTGGTGACAACCTGCACTATATTTCTGGCCTTATGGAGGATCGGGATACAGACTCGCCAGACCACTGGGTTCTTGACGTGGCTGAGTGGAGGGCTACGGGGAATGGCACCTGGAGGAACCTTGCCCCTTTGCCGCTGGCAAGGAACCAACTGTCGGTGGCAGTGCTGAACGACAAAATCTATGTTGTAGCAGGGCAACTAAACCATGACTCTCAGCAGATCGATCAGGATCGCGTCGATATTTATGACCCCGCAAGCGACACTTGGGCCGATGGACCTTCATTGCCCTATGGACACTCCCACTCCGAAGGAGCCACATTCGTTCACGACAACCGAATATGGATGGTTGCCGGCCACACCACGCCTCAGGGCGGAAAAAAAGGCTTCTGTGGGAACGTGATGAGTCTCGGCGAAGGCGAAGAGTGGGAACTCACCTGCAAGGCGCCCAAACCGATGTCCTCCCCAGCCTCACAAGTCATTAATGGGCGATTATATGTTGCGGGGGGCTGGGACGGTCGGATGACGGAAGAAACCCCAGAGCGCAACTACTGGGCAGAAAGGCAAATTTCGTCACCAGAAGTCTGGGTCACCGATCTACCGGACAGGCCGTAGCCAAAGCTCTTAAAACAACAGGATTATATGAGGTCAGATATTGAATGATAAAAACCATCGGCGAATTTGCTCTAGTATTGTCTATTTGCATTCTCCCGACCCATGGACTCGCATCACAAGATACCGGATTTAATGCCGTGATTGACGACTCAAAGCCAGGCACCCTTGTTCATTATCCGTCCTTTCCATCCGACCTCGTCGAAAATAGGCCGGTCGATGTCTGGCTTCCCGATGGCTATGAGGAATCGGACGACCCTTACCCGGTCACCTACATGCATGATGGACAGTTCATGTTTGATCGTTCAACCTCACCGTATAGCAGCATCTGGGAAAGAATCAAGGGCTCGATTTATGGAGGCTTATTCTGGAATGTTGATGAGACCATCACACATCTGGTTGCGACAAAACAGATAAGGCCATCGATTGTTGTCTCGGTCTGGAACCTTCCAGAGGTTAAAAGAAGGACGGAATACATGCCCCAGAAACCGGTAACCGAAGAGATAGGCCGGCTTCTTCGAGCTGAGTCAGACATAACACGTGAGGCCATAACCTCAGACAACTATCTCAACTTCTTGGTGTCCGAGCTTAAACCATTCATCGATAAAACATATCTCACCAAACCTGATGCCGACAACACTCTCATCATGGGCTCAAGTATGGGTGGCATGATCTCAGCATACGCGGTATCTGAATATCCGGAGGTTTTCGGGGCAGCCGCATGCCTGTCCACCCACTGGGTTTTGGGCGAAGGCGCGGTTGTTGATTGGTACGAAAATAATTGGCCAGTTGCAGGAACACACAGATTGTACTTTGATTATGGAACGAAATCGTTGGATGCGGAGTATGAACCATTCCAGAAGAAGATGGATGCTTTAATGCGCCAGAAAGGGTATAGGGAAAACGAGGACTGGGTGACCCATCGGTTCGAGGGTGCTAGCCATTTACCTAGAGCATGGCGGGAGAGGCTGCATATCCCTCTGAAATTCTTATTGGGAACCTGAGATAACCACAGTCTAATTCTTTTCTTTACCCCGCCTATTTAGGTACGCCAGAGTGCGCTCCTTCGCGTTCTTGCGAATGTTTGCCCAGAATAAGCTGTAATCATAGCCATGCAGATTTCGCTCAAATAAAGCCCAAATACCAGAAGCCTTGAGTGCAAGATCTCGTTCTGAGTTCACCATCAGCCAATTGCTTGTCTCCCCTTGCTCACAGGAAACAGTAACCGAGCCCTTGATCAGATTCGGCAGGGGGTCACCAGGCCTGCCCAGATCAAACTTCCCTCCTGTCGAAAGCGTCAGCGCCCCAAGGTGATCGGTCTTTTCGCTGGGAATCGCATCTGCTTGCCATGTTATCGGGTTGACACAAATACGCCGGCTGGGCGAGAAACCTCCATAGTCCGTTCCGTTCCAGAAATACTCCTCCTCGAAATAGCTCCATGGACTCGGAAACTTATCACTCTCGTGCGCATCCCATGCGACCAAGCAGCCAGTCTGAGTGCCGGTCTTGCAAAGATCAATGTGTGTATAAGCCTCCAGCACCGAGTCGCTGAGGGAGTGCCCGATAGCATAAGCCGCCACTAGCCGGTCCATCACCGGTTTGCCATCCACTTCCTCCAATAAGAGCCTGACGAGATGAAAGGTCCCCTGGCTATGACTGGCCAGTATAATCGGCGCATCGGGGCCGATCTCTGCGAGAAAAAACCTGAATGCCGCACGGATGTCCGAGTATCCTAGATCGCTCAGTTGCTCCCATACCGCTTTGTGGCCAACAATATTCGCCTGCCGATATCTGGGGGCATAAACCCGGCAACAAGCATTAAACGCGGAGGCCTGACGAGAGATGGTCCCCAAGTCAGTGCTTCTCTTAGTCACTTCATCGTCCATCGGCTGCAACCAATGTTCTTTTCCTCCATAAGTGGTGGGATGAAGGAAGAATGCTGCCGCTAGCCGATCCTCTTGCGGAACTTTATCTATTCCCTGGGGTAGCCTTTCAGCTGGGCTGGAATCGTCCGGCCATGCAGCCCAGTGGCTCCGCAGAAAATAATCGGGTGCATTCGGGATGGGTTTTGTCCCAAACTCATGATCCGGCGCCAGCAGCCATCCAGCTATTAACGGACTAATAAGAATGAAAGCAAGGATCAGTGAGATGAGAGTCCCGAGCCCCCAAAGCGTGATTTTTAACGACTTAGTCATTCTATGCTCCCGTTAAGTTGCTATGCACAACCGGTGGATGAGACAAGCGGGTTTCGATTCTTTTTCACACCGAAGACACATGACAAAATCATGGTAGCTATGCTCAGTTAATCAAAACTCTTGGTGGCCTTGCCCTAACAGCCTCCTCGTCAACATCCATGCCCCATCCAGGCTTCTCGCTCAGCACTAAAACTCCGTTTTCAATTTGTAGTGGTTCGTTAAAAAACTCACCAAGCCACGGCACTTCATCCACATCATATTCCATGAGCTCGAGATTGGGGGTGATCGCTGAAAAGTGCGCATTGATCTGCGTAGCCAAGTGGCCGGTAAAGTTATGGGGCGACACGTTTAAATCAAACACATCGGCAACGGCAGCGATTTTAATTGACTCCAGAAACCCATTCCAGGCCACGTCCACCAAGGGCACATCGACTGCCCGACAGGCAAAAAACGGGGTGTATGTTCTAGCAGTGCAGAGCATCTCGCAACCACCAATAGGCATGGGGGATCGGTCGCGAATGTCTCGCAGCGTATCAGCATCGAACACATCAACCTCAAGCCAGCGTAAATTGAGGTGCTCCGTCGCACGGGCAATTCGTATGATACCGTCGGCCTTGAAGTTCGAGTTTAAATCAAGGATAAGATCTAACTCATCGCCCACTGCCTCCCTAAGGGCAGTCATCTGGTCGACAATTATCTTGAGAATCGATGGAGACAGGTTCAGCTCTGGTGCTCCGGGCTCACTGCCAAAACAGGGAAAGTAGCCTGTTCCGCCGGTCTCATCAAAATAATGGATCTTGGTTTTCAGCGCTGGATATCCCTCCGCCATTATGTCTTGAGCATGGGCAGCCATGCCATCTAAATCTCGAATAAGCTCTTTTTGGTGAATCTCATAGCTTCTTCGCAACCTGTAGGTACCGAAATGTGACCAATACATCGGAATCCGAGTTCTTAACGGCCCGCCAAATAGGCGATATACAGGAACTCCCAACGCCTTAGCGGTAATATCCAAAAGGGCATTCTGGATGGCGCCGATAGCCTGGTGATTCAGCCCTGACAGCGACTGACGGGTCTCTAAATACAAGTCGCTGGTTATCTTCTCAACCTCCCTTGGATCTCTGCCAACCAGCAGTTTCAGCATTGACTCGATTAGCGAAGTGAGACCCTTACGACGAATAATTTCCGAAATGCCAGTATATTCAGACCAACCGGTTATACCCTCATCGGTGGTTATTTTAAGAAATGAGAAAGACCGACCCGCATCGGCATGTAACGTAGCAAAACCGGATATTTTCATGATTGCATCTGCCCTATCCAAAGGGTTCTGAATGTGCCAGCCATGGAGATAACTCCAATTATGAGAATTTTGTCTGCCATTCTTTAAGCTTAATTCACCAAGTTTGATATCTTTCACAGCAACAATAAAGGAGCGCATGGGCGCCGACAACATTTCTCACCCATTTTGGGGGGTTTGTCCCTCTTAGACGGACTTTGCTGTTAATTAAAAATAGAAGTTATCGTAAATTTGTTTTACATTATTGGCTAATAAATTTGTCCGTTCCTAGCTAGTGAGTGGTAACCCAATCGTGGCTATCCATGCTAGATAGGCTCCGGGAATGCCGGACTCAGCTTGACTGGCGCCTCTTAACACTGCAGAACCAGCATGGAAAACCTCGATAATTACAAGAGCACTTGAAAGTAAGAGGGAATTTCATTGCGTATCTCAAATGTTGTTTTTAAATACCATTGAGCACAGTAAGGAAAAAACAAATAAATGATCCTACAAACCTCATTCACCAGCATGGCAGATGCCACTTCTGAAGACTATGAAATAATTATGGAGCATGCAAAGGGATTTGCCAGGCAACTCCCGGACAGAATATTAGCTCATCTCTCGCTGTTGAAAGGAGATTCTGGCGGATATGCTGTTGACCGCTACACCCACTGCCTTCAATCGGCCACAAGAGCTTATAGAGATGGAAAAGACGAAGAATACGTCGTTTGCGCGCTATTACACGATATTGGTGACTCCATAGCCTCGGCAAATCATGCCGATCTGGCCGCAACCATTCTGGAACCGTTCGTTTCAGAACAAAATCATTGGATTGTTAAGCATCATGGAATCTTTCAGGGCTATTATTTTTTTCACTATCTTGGCCTTGATCAGAATATGCGGGATCAGTTCGCAGCGAATGAGAACTGGGAAGCCTGTGCGGAGTTCTGCGAAAAATATGACCAGAACTGTTTCGATCCTGATTATGACAACATGCCAATTCAAGCGTTTGAACCTATGGTAAGACGAGTATTTGAAAAACCCAAGCGGTCTATCTACCTGCGAAAAAACGCCTAGAATCCCATCTTGTATTGATTCACCTGCAGCCGGAAGTCAGGCGGCTAAGGTTACGGCTACAGACTATATATTCAAAAACCAAGATTAACATAGTGAGGTGCAAGATGAGCACATTGCCGAGCGTGGGACGTCAGTTAAGATCACTGGTAAGTCAAGATGGGAGTCTAGAACTCTGTTTGGAGGAAGTTGAAGTAGCGCCTCCACAATAGGGCGAGGTGCTGGTTCGAGTCGAGGCAGCACCCATCAACCCATCGGACCTTGACGCCCTGCTGGCGGGGTGCGATATCGCTAAAGGAAAATCATCGGGCTCAGAGGATAAAACGGTGTTTCAGGCACCTATAAGCCCCCTGAAGATGGAGAAGCTTAGCTCGAGGATAAATCGATCAATGCCTGTGGGCAATGAGGGAGCCGGCGTGGTCATTGCAGCGGGCAAGTCTGATGGGGTCCAGGCGATGATTGGAAAAACCGTTGGAATGATAGGCGGGTCAATGTATAGCGAATATCGAACACTGGGCACACAGCAGTGTCTGTTGATGAATGATGGCGTGTCATCGCGAGATGCTGCAGAGACTTTGCTTGGCAGAGAACATACCCCTTGTGAACGTTATCCGAAAACCCGAGCAGGAGAAACTATTAAATGATATCGGAGCAACCTATGTTTTTGACTCCAGTAAAGGTTCGTTCCAAAGCGATCTAAAAGATGCGGTGCTCGAGGCTCAAGCTCACATTGCTTTTGACGCAACCGGCGGGGGACGACTGGCATGCGATGTATTAACAGCAATGGAGCAAGCTTCGCTCGCCAAAGGCTCCCAATATGGCCGCTTCAGGTCTGCCCAGCACAAGCAAGTTTATATCTATGGGGGGCTAGAGCCATCGCCCACGGTTCTCAATAGGACTGATGGGATGCAATGGGGGTATTGGTGGCTGGTTACTCGGTCCGTTTCTACAGAAGATAGGGCCCGAGAGAAAATTGAAAATTAGGCGGCGCGTCGCAGATGAAATTATGACAACATTTGCCAGCAACTATTCGAAAGTAGTATCGCTAGGGGGTGCGCTCAGCAAGGAAGCTGTTTCTAATTATTCTAAGCAGTCCAAGGGGCAGACGCACTTGGTAAGCCCAAGCCTGAAGGCCGCTCCCAGCTCAAGTCTTTTTGTGCCCAGAAGCTATTTACCCGAGATTCATTTTTTGCAATCTTATCGAGTGATGGACCGCACCCCACCGAGGAGCATCTGCTCTAACATTTT